>NZ_DBNGPQ010000049.1:0-7750 GCF_057122925.1 Umezawaea sp.
CGTGGCCTCGGCCCTGCCGTCCTCACGTCGTGCCCGCATCCACGCGGCGCACGTCTTCGGCGTGATCTGACCAGGCGTGGTCACCTCCGGGTACGCCCGCCCCAGCCATCCGACGAACTGCCTGACGGCCCGGACGTACACCTCGACGGTCTTTTCCGATACCGTTCCGGCCCGCAATTCCAGAGCCCACTCGTCCACCCAGTCGACCAGCAGATTCACAGTGCTAGCGTACGGCGAAGTTCTCGTGGCAAGCAACGATGTGCGGAACGCCCGACGGCAAGGAGTCGATCGAGATGACCGACGTAACAGCAGGTGAAGTACCTTGCCTGCCACTGACCGGCGAGCGTACGCTTCCAGGAGTTAGCCACGAGAACTACTGGTTCCGCAGGCACGAGGCGGCCTACCTCGACCTGCTGCGCCACTGCGCGGACGCGGTCGTGCTGGAGGCGGGCTGCGGCGAGGGCTACGGCGCGAAGCTGATCGCCGAACGCGCCGCGCGGGTCGTCGCGCTGGACTACGACGCGTTCACCGCCGCGCACGTCGGCGCCGCCTACCCGGAGCTGGCCGTGGTGCGCGGCAACCTGGCGTCGCTGCCCCTGCGCACCGGGAGCGTGGACGTGGTGGCGAACCTCCAGGTGATCGAACACCTGTGGAACCAGGAGGAGTTCGTCGCCGAGTGCGTGCGGGTGCTGCGCCCCGGCGGCAGGCTGCTGATGACCACGCCGAACCGGCTGACGTTCTCGCCGGGGCTCGACAAGCCGCACAACCCGTTCCACACCAGGGAACTCGCGCCCGACGAGCTGCACGAGCTGCTGGACGTGCCCGGCCTGCGGGTCGAGGCGCTCACCGGGCTGCGGCACGGGCCGAGGCTGCTCGGCCTGGACGCCGCGCTCGGTGGCTCGATCATCCAGGCCCAGGTGGACGTGGTGCTGTCCGGCGGCGGGTGGTCGCCCGAGCTGCTGGCCGCCGTGACCTCCGTGCGCAGCGAGGACTTCGACCTCACCGCCGACGACCTGGACACCAGCCTGGACCTGGTGGCCGTGGCGGTCCGCGCATGACCGACGAGGGCACGTTCTGCCTCGTGCTGCACAGCCACCTGCCGTGGCTCGCGCACCAGGGCGGGTGGCCGGTCGGCGAGGAGTGGCTGTACCAGGCGTGGGCCCACTCCTACCTGCCCGTGGTGGACCTGCTGGAGCGGTTCGCCGCGGAGGGGCGCCGGGACGTGCTCACGCTCGGCGTCACGCCGGTGCTGGCCGCGCAGCTCGACGACCCGTACAGCCTGCGCGGCGTGCACGACTGGCTGGGCAACTGGCAGCTGAGGGCCCACTACGCGGGGCGGCGGCTGGCGGACCTCAGCTCGTACGAGCACCAGCGGTCAGCGTGGGCGCTGGAGAGGTTCGAGACGCGCTGGCGGCACGGGTTCTCGCCGGTGCTGCGCCCGCTGGTCGACTCCGGCGTGGTCGAGCTGCTCGGCGGTCCGGCGACGCACCCGTTCCAGCCGCTGCTCGACCCCCGGCTGCGCGCGTTCGCGCTGCGCACCGGGCTGGAGGACACGGCGCTGCGGATCGGCTCGACGCCCGAGGGGATCTGGGCCCCGGAGTGCGGCTACGCGCCCGGCATGGAGACCGGCTACGCGGCGGCGGGCGTGCGGCGGTTCGTGGTCGACGGCCCGTCGCTGAACGGCGACACCTCCGCCGCGCGGACCGTCGGCGACTCCGACGTCGTCTGCTTCGGCCGCGACCTGGAGGTGTCCTACCGGGTGTGGTCGCCGCAGGTGGGCTACCCCGGCGACCCGGCGTACCGCGACTTCCACACCTACGACCACCCGACCGGCCTCAAGCCGTCGCGGGTGACCGGCGTGGACGTCGCGCCCGAGGACAAGCGGCCCTACGAGCCCGCGGCGGCCGTCCCGGTGGTGCGGCGGCACGCCGAGGACTTCGTGGACGCGGTCGTGCGGCGGTTGCGGGACCTGAGGCAGCGGCACGGGCGGCCCGGCCTCGTCGTGGCCGCGTACGACACCGAGCTGTACGGGCACTGGTGGCACGAGGGTCCGGCGTGGCTGGAGGCCGTGCTGCGGGCGCTGCCGCTCGCGGGCGTGCGCGTGACGACGCTGCGCGGGGCGCTGGAGGCCGGGCACCTGGGCGGGCGGGTCGACCTGCCGCCGTCGTCGTGGGGCGCGGGCAAGGACTGGGGCACGTGGGCCGGGCCGCAGGTGTCCGACGTCGTGCACGGCAACTCCGAGGTGCAGCGCGAACTGCTGGCGCTGGACCTCGACGGCGCGGTGCGCGACCCGGTGCTGGACCAGGCCGTGCGGGAGGCGCTGCTGTCGCTGTCCAGCGACTGGGCTTTCATGATCACCAAGAACTCCGCGGCCGACTACGCCCGCTACCGGGCGAAGGTGCACGCGGAGCGGTTCCGCGAACTCGTGACCCGGCGCGGGGACACCGCCCGCGCGGCGGAACTGCGCCTGCTCGACGGTCCGTTCGGCCACCTCGACGCCAGGGGACTGACGACGGGCACGAAGTGCGAGGATGTCTCATGCGCGTGCTGATGTTGTCCTGGGAATACCCGCCGGTCGTCGTGGGCGGGCTCGGCAGGCACGTCCACGCGGTCGCGACGCAGCTCGGCGCGCAGGGCCACGACGTCGTGGTGCTGTGCCGCCAGCCGTCCGGCAGCGACGCGATCACCCACCCCACGACGGACGAGGTGTCCGAGGGCGTGCGGCTGATCCGGGTCGCCGAGGACCCCGCGCACCTGGTGTTCGAACGCGACCTGGTGGCGTGGACGCTGGGGATGGGGCACGCGATGACCCGCGCGGGCCTGGCGCTGCTGCGCGGGTGGCGGCCCGACGTCGTGCACGCGCACGACTGGCTGGTGACGCACCCGGCCGTCGCGCTGGCCGAGGCGGCGGAGGTGCCGCTGGTCGCGACCGTGCACGCCACGGAGGCCGGGCGGCACAGCGGGTGGCTGTCGCAGACGTTGAACCAGCAGGTGCACTCCGTCGAGTGGTGGCTGGCGAACCGGGCCGACTCGCTGATCACCTGCTCGGACGCCATGCGCACCGAGGTGGCGCACCTGTTCGACGTCGACCGGGGCGGGATCACCGTGCTGCACAACGGGATCGAGCCCCGCCGCTGGCGGGTCAAGCCCGCCGACGTCCTCGCGGCGCGGGAGAGGTACAGCCCGAACGGCGACCCGCTGCTGCTGTTCTTCGGCCGCCTGGAGTGGGAGAAGGGCGTGCAGGACCTGCTGGCCGCGCTCCCCCGCGTCCGCCGCGCCCACCGGGGGACCCGGCTCGTCGTCGCGGGCGAGGGCAGCCACGCCGACTGGCTCGTGGAGCAGGCGCGCAAGCACAAGGTGCGGCGGGCGGTGGACTTCGTGGGCCACCTGTCCGACCGGGAGCTGACGGCGGTGCTCGCCGCGGCCGACGCCGTGGTGCTGCCCAGCAGGTACGAGCCGTTCGGGATCGTGGCGCTGGAAGCCGCCGCCGCCGGGACGCCGCTGGTGGCGTCGACGGCGGGCGGGCTGGGCGAGGTCGTGCGGGACGGGGACACCGGTCTGTCGTTCGCGCCGGGCGACGTGGACGGGCTCGGGGTGGCGGTGCGGTCGGTGCTGGCGGACCGGCCCGGTGCGGTGCGCCGGGCTCGGGCGGCGAAGGCGCGGCTGGCGACGGACTTCGACTGGACGAAGATCGCGGCCGGGACGGTGGAGGTGTACCGGGCGGCCGAGGTGGGCGCTCCGGTCGTCCTGGGGCGGCCGAAGATCGCGACCGGCAACATGTTCGTCTGAACCCGGTACTCCACTCCGGTGCGAAACGTGGTCGTCGCGCGCCGCGGGTGTCCATGATGGCCCGGTGACCAAGTGGACCTGGATCGTCGCGGTGGGGTGCGCCGCGCTGTCCGGGCCCGTGCTCACCGGTCTGGTCGGCCCGTTCTGGGCCGTGGCGGCGGTGCTGCTGCCCACGGCCGTGGCGGCGCTGGCCCTGCGGGAGTCCGACCGCAGGGCCGCCGCGCTGGCGGGTGAGCTGGACGAGGTCCGCCGGACGGCCACCGCCCGCGCCGACCTGGTCGCGGCGGTGAGCCACGACGTCCGGACGCCGCTGGCGATGGTGAAGGTCGCCGCCGACCTGCTGCTCCAGGGCACCCCCGGCGAGGTCAACGAGCGGCAGCGGCGGTTCCTCACGACGATCTCCGACCAGACCGACCAGACCATCGCCATCGCCGAGGACCTGCTGGTGCAGGCCAGGATCGAGGCCGGGGTGTTCGCCGCGCGGCTCGCGGAGGTCGACCTGAACCGGGTCGTCGCGGACGCGGTCCGCGGGCTCCGGCCGCTGGCGGAGCAGCGCGACCAGCGCATCACCGTCGACCTGCCCCGGCTCCCGCCGGTGGTCACCGCGGACGAGCGGCTGATCACCCGCGCCATCGTCAACCTGAGCACGAACGCGATGCGGTTCACCGCGAACGGGGGCATGGTCGTGCTGCGGGTGATCAGCAACGACGACTCGGCGGTCATCAGCGTCACCGACGACGGGGCGGGCATGACACCGCGGGCGCGGGAGAAGCTGTTCCGGCCGTTCGTCTCCGGCTCGCCGCTGGCCGACGGGACCGGGCTTGGTCTGGTGCTGACCCGGCAGATCGCGCTGCTGCACGGCGGCAGGCTGCTGGTCGACACGTCGCCGCGCCGCGGCACCACCATCATGCTGCGGCTGCCGCACCGGAGGACACCGTGACCGACGACGCCCCGCTCGCCCTGCTCGCCGAGGACGAGCCGCAGATGGCCGACATGGTGGCGTTCATCCTGGAGACCGAGGGCCTGCGGGTCCGCACGGTCCACGACGGCCTGCGGGCCCGCGAGGCCTGGCTGGCGGGCGGGGTCGACATCGCGGTGCTCGACGTCGGGCTGCCCGGTCTGGACGGGATCTCGCTGTGCCGGGAGATCAGGGCGGCGGGGGCTCTGCCGGTCCTGGTGCTGACGGCCCGGTCCGACGACGACCAGGTGATCGAGGGCCTGGAGGCCGGGGCGGACGACTACGTGGCCAAGCCGTTCAAGCCGCGCGTGCTGGCGCTGCGGGTCAACGCGCTGCTGCGCCGGACCTCGCCGCGCGCCACCGGACCCGTGACCGTCGGCGAGCTGCGGATCGACGCGCGGACGCGGGTGGTCACGGCGGCGGGCCGGTCCGTGGCGCTGACCGACCGGGACTGGCGGCTGCTCGCCGCGCTGGCGGTCCGGCCCGGTGAGGTGGTGTCGTGGCGGAAGCTGCTCGCCGAGGTGTGGGAGGCCGAGGACTGGGTCGGCGGGCGGGACATGGTGAAGGCCGGGATCTACCGGCTGCGGCAGCGGCTGCACGACGACACCGCCCGCCCGCACTACATCGAGACCGTGCGCGGGGCGGGCTACCGGCTCCTGCCGTGAGGGCGTTGGTAACCGCACCATCACCGAGCATCACCTCGCGGTGACGCCACCGCCCTCCCCCGGTCCCTACCGTTCTCATCAGCCCCGACGACGCCGTCCGGGGAGATGATCCCGACAGGGGGAAGTCCGATGCGCAAGACGACAGCCGTGCTCGCGGCTCTAGCGCTCACCACCACCGCCACCGCGTGCTCCCAGCGCGCTCCCGAGGCGTCCGGTCCCGGCAAGGGGGTCGTCGTCGCGTGCGGCGCGGCCGAGGACTGGTGCCAGCGGATGACCGCGGGTTTCACCGCGAAGACCGGCATCCCCGCCAACCACGTCCGGCTGTCGAGCGGCGAGGCCGTCGCCCGGTTCGGCGCGTCGAAGGGCAGCCCCGAGTTCGACGTGTGGCACGGCGGCCCGGCGGACGGCTACGAGGCCGCGCGGGAACAGGGGCTGCTCCAGCCCTACACCTCCGCCGCCACCGGGAAGATCCCGGCGAGGTACCGCGACCCGGCGGGCTACTGGACCGGCGTGTACATCGGTGCCCTCGGCTTCTGCTCCAACCGCGACGTGCTCGCCAAGGCCGGCCTGGAGGCGCCGACGTCGTGGGACGACCTGCTGGCGCCGGGGTTCGCGAAGCAGGTCGCCATCGCGCACCCGGCGACGTCGGGCACCGCCTACACCGCGCTCTACACGCTGGTGCGGGTCAAGGGCGGCGAGGAGGCCGGGCTCCGGTACTTCCAGGAGTTCGGCAGGTCCGTGCTCCAGTACAGCAAGAGCGGCAGCGCGCCGGGGCAGATGGCCGGGCGCGGCGAGGTCGCGACCGGCGTGCTGTTCTCGCACGACTGCGTCAAGTACCAGGAGGAGGGCTCCACGTCGCTGGTCGTCACCTTCCCCGAGGAGGGCACGGGGTACGAGGTCGGCGCGGTCGGGATCCTCGCGGGCGCGCGGAACCCGGACGCGGCCAAGGCGTACGTGGACTACGCGGCGAGCGCCGCGGCGCAGGAGATCGGCCCGTCGGTGAAGTCCTACCAGCGCCCGACCTCGCCCGACGCCACCGCCGCGCCCCAGGCGTTCGACCCGATCGCGGTGAAGCTCGTCGACTACGACGTCGCCGCCGCGGGAGCGGCCAGGAACGGCCTGGTCGAGCGGTTCGAGGCGGGCGTCGCCGCGACGCCCGCGAACTAGGGCGGGGGGACGGCATGTCGGTGCTCCACCGCGTCCGCTCGAAGCCGGCGCTCGCGATCTCGCTCGTCGTCGTCACCACCGTGCTCGGTGTCGGCCTGCTCTTCCCGGTGTTCCAGGTGGTGCTCACCGCGTTCTCGCCCGAGGGCCTGGACGCCGCAGGGTCGCTGGTCGGCTCGTCGGCCAACCGCGGCGTCGTCGTCAACACCGTCGTGCTCGGCCTGTCCGTCGCGTCGGTCGGCACGGCGCTCGCGTTCCTGTTCGCGTTCGTCCGGACGCGGCTGGACGTGCCGTTCAAGCGGGTCCTGCACGTGATCGCCATCGTGCCGGTGGTGAGCCCGCCGTTCGCCCTCGCCACCGCGCTGGTCGTCCTGTTCGGCCGCAACGGCGTGATCAGCCAGGGCGTCTTCGGGGTGCCGTACGACATCTACGGCCTGGACGGGCTGACGGTCGCGCTGGCGCTGTCGTTCTTCCCCGTCGTGTACCTGACCCTGGTCGGGATGCTGGAGCGGCTCGACCCGTCGCTGGACGAGGCCGCGACCAGCCTCGGTGCGGGCCGCGCCACGGTGTTCCTCACCGTGACGCTGCCGATGCTGCTGCCGGGGCTCGCGGGCGGGTTCCTGCTGCTGTTCGTGGAGGCCACCGCCGACCTGGCCAACCCGCTGGTGCTCGGCGGCGACTTCACGGTGCTGTCGTCGCGGGCCTACATCGCCATCACCGGCGAGTACGACGTGGCGTCCGGCGCGGTGTTCTCGCTGTCGCTGATGGTCCCCGCCGTGCTGGTTTTCCTGCTCCAGCGGTACTGGATCGACCGGCGGAAGGTCTTCAGCGTCACCGGGAAACCCACCGGCAGGCCGCAGACCTACCGCGGCCCGGTCGCCCTCTGCGCCTACGGCGTGGCGGTCCTGGTGGCGCTGGTGATCGTGCTCGTCTACGCCACCATCCTGTTCGGGGCGTTCACCGCCGTGCCGGGCGTGAACAACGCGTTCACGCTGGCGCACTTCGACTTCGTGCTCTTCGGCATCGGCTCGGAGGCCATGGTCGACACGACCGTGATGGCGGTGGTCGCCGCTCCCCTGGCCGGGCTCCTCGGGGTGCTGATCGCCTACCTGGTCGTCCGGAAGCTGCCGCGGTTCGGGCCCGTGCTCGACTTCGTCGCGATGCTCGGCGTCGC
>NZ_DBNGPQ010000050.1:0-69879 GCF_057122925.1 Umezawaea sp.
TGGACGACTTCCGCGCGGTGGTCTCGACGCTGACGTTCCACGAGCCGAAGATCCCGATGCTGGGCGAGGTGACGGACCCGGAGTACTGGGTGCGGCACGTCCGGGAGGCGGTGCGGTTCGCCGACGCGGTCACGACGCTGGAGGCCAAGGGCGTCACGACGTTCCTGGAGCTGGGTCCCGACGGCGTGCTCACCGCGATGGGCCAGGAGTCCGTCCGCGACGCGGTGCTGATCGCCGGCCTGCGCAGGGACCGCGACGAGGCCAAGACGCTGGTCGCCGCCGTCGGCAAGGCGCACGCCCGCGGTGTCGACGTGGACTGGGCCGCCTACTTCGCCGGGACCGGCGCGCGGCGGGTCGCTCTGCCGACGTACCCGTTCCAGCGCGAGCGGTTCTGGCTGGAGGGCTCCGGTTCGGTCGGCGACGTCACGTCGGCAGGCCTGGACTCGGCGGACCACCCGCTGCTCGGCGCGGTCCTGCCGATGCCCGACGGCGGTGTGCTGGCGACGGCGCGGCTGTCGGTGGCGTCGCACGGCTGGCTCGGTGACCACGTGGTCGCGGGCGCGGTCGTCGTGCCCGGCACCGCGCTGGTCGAACTGGTGGTCCGGGCGGGTGACGAGGTCGGCTGCGGGCACCTGGAAGAACTGCTGCTGCGCGAACCCCTCGTCCTGCCGGAGCGCGGAGGCGTCAGCCTGCACGTCGCGGTCGGCGAACCGGACGACGGCCGCCGCGCGGTGACCGTGCTGTCGCGGCCCGACGGCGACGAGGTGCTGTGGACGACCCACGCCACCGGCTTCCTGACCGACCAGACCACCGCACCGGACTTCGACCTGACCACCTGGCCGCCGGCCGGCGCCACCGCGCTCGACGTGACCACGCTGTACGACGACCTGGCCGCGAGCGGACTCGTCTACGGCCCGGTGTTCCAGGGCCTCAAGGCCGCGTGGCGCGACGGCGACGACCTCTACGTGGAGGCCGAGTCGGAGCACCGCCAGGCCGCCGAGTTCGGCGTGCACCCGGCACTGCTGGACTCCGTGCTGCACGCCATCGGCATCGGCCAGACCGGACCGGGCGCGCTGCCGTTCTCCTGGGCGGGCGTGAGCCTGTTCGCCGCGGGCGCCTCGGTGCTGCGGGCCAGGGTCACCACCCGCGGCGGCTCCGTCACCGTGCTGGCCGCCGACGGGACGGGAGCACCCGTCGTGCGGGTGGACTCGGTGGTGCTGCGGGAGTTCGGCGGCATCGACCGCAAGGCCACCGACCCGCTCTACGGCGTCGAGTGGACGGCCCTGCCGACCGACGACGTCGCCCCGGACCCGGACGCCCAGGTCCTGGTCGTGCCGGACGGCGACCTGCACGACGTGGTCGCGGGTGTGCTGGCCGACCTCCAGGAGTTCCTGGCGGGCGAACGGGACCGGCTCGTCGTCGTGACGTCCGGCGCGGTGTCGGTCGCGGGCGAGGACGTGTCCCCGGCGCAGGCCGCCGTGTCCGGGCTGGTGCGCTCGGCGCAGTCGGAGCACCCGGACCGGATCGTGCTGGTGGACAGCGACGACTCCGCACCGCTGGTCGGCTTCGGCGAACCGGAGATGGCGGTCCGCGGTGGCGCGGTGTACGCGCCGCGCCTGGTGCCGCTGGCGCTGGGAGCCCGCAAGACCCTCACCGGCACGGTGCTGGTCACCGGCGGCACGGGCGGACTGGGCGCGGAACTGGCCCGGCACCTGGTCGCGGAGCACGGCGTGCGGCACCTGGTGCTCACGTCCCGCCGCGGCCTCGCGGCACCGGGCGCGGCCGAGCTGGTCGCGGAACTGGACGCACGGGTCGACGTGGTCGCCTGCGACGTCTCGGACCGCGCTGCCGTGGAGAAGCTCCTCGCGGGCGTCGAGAACTTGACCGGTGTCGTGCACACCGCCGGTGTGCTGGACGACGGCGTCCTGGAATCCCTGACGCCGCGGCGCTTCGCGACCGTGCTGGCCCCCAAGGCCGACGCGGCCCGGCACCTGCACGAGCTGACCGGTGAGCTGGAGCTGTTCGCGCTGTTCTCGTCCTCGTCGGGTGTGCTCGGCGCGCCGGGCCAGGCGAACTACGCGGCGGCCAACACCTACCTGGACGGCCTCGCCGCCCACCGCCGCGCCACCGGCCAGGCGGCGATCTCGCTGGCCTGGGGCGTGTGGGAGCAGACCACGGGCATGGGCGCGGGCCTCTCGCCCGCCGACCTCGCGCGGATGGCCCGCGCGGGGATGCCGGTGCTGCCCGTCGCCGACGGGCTCGCGCTGTTCGACGCCGCCCTGCGGGCGGACACGGCGCTGGCGCTGCCGATGAAGCTCGACACCGCCGTGCTCCGCACGAGCACCGAGGTGCCCGCCCTGCTGCGCGGCCTGGTCCGCGCGCCGAAGCGCCGCACCGCCGCCAAGGCGTCCGCCGAATCGGCGCGGTGGTCCCAGAAGCTCCTGGGAGTCCCGACCGAGGAGCAGGACCGGCTGCTGCTGGACCTGGTGCGCGGCCGGGTCGCGACCGTCCTGGGCTACCGGGACGCCGGCCAGGTCGAACCGGGCCGCGGCCTCGTCGAGATGGGCCTGGACTCGCTGTCCGCCGTGGAGCTGCGCAACGCGCTCGGCGCCGCGACCGGACTGCGGCTGCCCGCGACCGTGGTGTTCGACTACCCGACCTCCCTGGCCCTGGCCGCGCACCTGCGCACCGAGCTGGTGGACGAGGACGAGGTCGTCGAGCAGGTCGTGGCGGCGAAGGTCGCGAACGACGACCCGATCGCGATCGTCGCGATGGCCTGCCGCTTCCCCGGCGGCGTCCGGTCGCCGGAGGACCTGTGGCAGCTCGTGCTCGACGGCCGCGACGCGGTGTCCGGGTTCCCGACCGGTCGCGGCTGGGACCTCGACGGCCTGTACGACCCGAACCCCGACGCCATCGGCAAGACCTACACCCGCGAGGGCGGGTTCCTGCACGAGGCGGGCGACTTCGACCCGGCGTTCTTCGGGATCTCGCCGCGGGAGGCCCTGGCGATGGACCCGCAGCAGCGACTGCTGCTGGAGACGTCGTGGGAGGCGTTCGAACGCGCGGGCATCGACCCCACGACGGTGCGGGGGAGCCGCACCGGCGTGTTCGCGGGCCTGATGTACCACGACTACGCCACGAACCTCGGGACCGTCCCGGACGAGGTCGAGGGCTACCTCGGCACCGGCACCTCCGGCAGCGTCGTGTCCGGCCGCGTCTCCTACACGTTCGGCCTCGAAGGCCCGGCCGTCACGGTCGACACGGCCTGCTCGTCGTCGCTCGTCGCGCTGCACTGGGCCGTGCAGGCCCTGCGGACCGGTGAGTGCGACCTCGCGCTCGCCGGTGGTGTGACCGTCATGGCCACGCCCGACACGTTCGTCGACTTCTCCCGCCAGCGCGGGCTGTCCGCCGACGGCCGTTCCAAGGCCTACTCCGAGGGCGCGGACGGCACCGGCTGGTCCGAGGGCGTCGGCGTGCTCCTGGTCGAGCGGCTCTCCGACGCGCGGCGCAACGGCCACCAGGTCCTCGCCGTCGTCAGGGGCAGCGCGATCAACCAGGACGGCGCGTCCAGCACGCTCACCGCGCCGAACGGCCCGTCGCAGCAGCGGGTCATCCGCCAGGCCCTCGCGAACGCCGGTCTGTCCACGTCGGACATCGACGTGGTGGAGGGGCACGGCACGGGCACGCCGCTCGGCGACCCGATCGAGGTGCAGGCGCTGCTGGCCACCTACGGCCAGGACCGCGAGACCCCGCTGCTGCTGGGCTCGCTCAAGTCCAACATCGGTCACGCCCAGGCCGCGGCGGGCGTCGGCGGTGTGATCAAGATGGTGCAGGCCCTGCGCCACGGGGTCGCACCCAAGACGCTGCACGTCAGCGCGCCGACCTCGCACGTCGACTGGGCTTCCGGCTCGGTCGAGCTGCTGACCGAGCAGCGCGAGTGGCCGAGCGCGGGACGTCCGCGGCGCGCGGCGGTGTCGTCGTTCGGCATCAGCGGCACCAACGCGCACACGATCATCGAGCAGGCGCCCGAAGCCGATGTTCCCGCGGCCGACCGGAAGTCCCCGGCGCTGGTCCCGATCGTGCTGTCCGGCAGGACCCCGGAAGCGCTGAGGGCGCAGGCACGACGGGTGCCGTCGGCCGACCTGCTGGACCTCGGGTTCTCGCTGGCCACCTCGCGGGCCCGGTTGGAGCACCGCGCGGTGCTCGTGGCCGAGGACCACGACGACCTGACCAGGCAGCTGGAGGCGTTCGAGCCGACCGGTGCCGCGGTCGGCGGGCGGCTCGCGTTCCTGTTCACCGGCCAGGGTTCGCAGCGGATCGACATGGGACGTGAGCTGCACGAGGCGTTCCCGGCGTTCGCCAAGGCGTTCGACGAGGTCGCCGCCGTGCTGGACGTCCGCTTGGACGAGTCCCTGGACCGCACGGAGTTCGCGCAGCCCGCGCTGTTCGCCGTCGAGGTCGCGCTCTACCGCCTCGTCGAGTCGTGGGGTGTCCGCCCGGACTTCCTGGCGGGCCACTCCATCGGCGAACTGGCCGCCGCCCACGTCTCCGGGGTGCTGACCCTGGAGGACGCGGCCGTGCTGGTCGCGGCGCGCGGCTCGCTCATGCAGGCCCTGCCCGAGGGCGGCGCGATGGTCGCCGTCCAGGCCGCGGAGGAGGAGGTGCGACCGCACCTCACCGACCACGTGTCCATCGCGGCGGTCAACGGACCGAACTCGGTGGTCGTCTCCGGCGCAGAGAGCGCCGTGGCCGACGTGCTCGCCCACTTCGGCGACCGGAAGTCCAAGCGCCTGGCCGTGTCGCACGCGTTCCACTCGCCGCTGATGGACGACGTGCTCGACGAGTTCCTGGTCGTCGCGAAGGGCATGGCGTTCAACGCCCCGCGCATCCCGATCGTCTCCACCCTCACGGGCGCGATCGCCACCACCGAGGAGCTGTGCTCGCCCGAGTACTGGGTGCGGCACGTCCGCGAGGCCGTGCGGTTCTCCGACGCGGTGCGGACCCTGGAGGCCGAGGGCGTGTCCACGTTCCTGGAACTGGGCCCGGACGCCGTGCTCACCGCGATGGGCGCGGACAGCGTGACCGACGCCGAACTGGTGCCCGCCCTGCGGAAGAACCGGCCCGAGGCCCGCACGCTGCTCGCCGCGCTGGGCAGGATCCACGAGCGGGGCGTGCCGGTCGACTGGGCCGCGTACTTCGCGGGCAGCGGCGCTCGGCGGATCGACCTGCCGACGTACGCGTTCCAGCACGAGCGGTTCTGGCTCGCGGGCGACCCGGCCGCGATCACCGTGGACGAGGTGGACGCCCGGTTCTGGGAGGCCGTGGAGAACGGCGACCTGGAGTCGATCAGCTCGACCCTGGCGCTGGACGGCGACCGGCCGCTCAGCGAGGTGCTGCCCGCGCTGTCGTCGTGGCGCCGCACCCGCCGGGAACGCTCCGCCGCCGACGGCTGGCGCTACCGGGTCCGCTGGGAGCGGATCACCACGGGATCGTCGACGGCGGGCCGCTGGCTGGTCGTGGCACCGGAGAACGGCCACGACGCCGCCCTCCTGGCGGGCCTGACCGCCCGCGGTGTCGAGGTCGTGCCGGTCGACGCGTCGACCGACCGCGACCGGCTCGCCGAAGAGCTGATCACCGCCGGCCCGGTCGACGGCGTGCTGTCGCTCGCGGCCGACCCGCTGTCGACCGCGGTCCTGGTGCAGGCCCTCGGCGACGCCGTGGTCGACGCGCCCCTGTGGTGCCTGACCCGCGGCGGGGTGTCGACCGGCGGCGAGGACGTGGACCCGGTGCGGTCCGGGGTCTGGGGACTCGGCCGGGTCGTCGCCCTGGAGCACCCGAACCGCTGGGGTGGCCTGGTCGACCTGCCGTCCACCCTGGACGACCACGCGCTGGACGCCCTCACCGCCACCCTGGCGGGCACCGAGGACCAGGTCGCGATCCGCGAGAACGGCGTGTTCGGCCGACGCCTCGCGCACGCACCCGCCGAGGACGGCGCCGCGGAGTGGACACCGAGCGGCACGGTCCTGGTCACCGGCGGCACGGGCGCGCTCGGCGGGCACGTGGCCCGCTGGCTGGCCGGTGCGGGCGCGGAGCACCTGGTGCTCACCTCCCGCCGCGGTGCCGCCGCACCGGGAGCCGCGGAGCTGACCGCCGAACTGGAGGCCCTCGGCGCACGGGTCACCGTGGCCGCGTGCGACGTCGCCGACCGGGACGCCGTCGCGGCACTGGTGGCCGAGCACCCGCCGACGTCCGTGGTGCACACGGCGGGCGTGGAGCTGTTCCAGCCGCTGGAGGACCACGACCTGGCCGAGTTCGACGCCGTGCTGGCGGCGAAGGTGGCCGGGGCCCGGAACCTGGACGAGCTGGTCGGGGACGTGGACGCGTTCGTGCTGTTCTCCTCCATCGCGGGCACGTGGGGCAGCGGCGGCCAGTCCGCCTACTCCGCGGCGAACGCGGCCCTCGACGGCCTGGCCGAATCGCGGCGAGCCCGCGGCCTGGCCGGTCTGTCGGTCGCGTGGGGCCCGTGGGCGGACGGCGGCATGGCCGACGGCGACGCGGCGGAGCAGCTCCGCCGCCGGGGCGTCACGGTGATGCCCGCCGAGCAGGCCGTGGCCGCGCTGCGCACGTCGCTCGCGCAGCGGGACACGACCATCACGCTGGCCGACGTGGACTGGGCGCTGTTCGCGGCGGTGTTCACCGCGGCCCGACCCAGCCCGCTGCTCAGCGAGCTGCCCGAGGTCCGCGACGCGGCCACCGGGACGCCCGCCGAGCCCGAGACGTCCGGCCTGGTCAGCCGTCTGAGCGCGGTGAACCCGAAGGAACGCGACCGGATGCTGCTGGACGTGGTCCGGACGCGGGTCGCCGCCGTCCTCGGGCACGCCGGGATCGACGCGGTCCAGCCCACCCGCGGCTTCAGCGAACTGGGCTTCGACTCGCTGTCCGCCGTCGAGCTGCGCAACACGCTCGGCGCGGCGACCGGTCTGGCGCTGCCCGCGACGCTCGTCTTCGACTACCCGACGTCCGCCGCACTGGCCCAGTTCCTGCGCGGCAAGCTCGCGCTCGACGAGCAGGAGGCGACGCCCGTGCTGGACGAGCTGGGGCTCCTGGAGAGCGCCGCGGCCCGCACGGACCTGGGTGAGCAGGACAAGGTAGGGGTGGTCGCCAGGCTCCAGGCGCTGCTCGCCAAGTACTCGTCCGCCGTGGAGGCCCCGAGCGTCGCCGAACAGCTCAACACCGCTGATGACGACGCCATCTTCGACTTCATCGACAAGGAGTTCGGAGTGTGACCCGAATTGCCTCGACAACCGAATAAGGGCACCTGTTTTCCCAGCTCCAGGGGGTAAATGGGTAGGGGGCGCCTAGGGGGCCGTCAGGGGTGTCATCCCTGACGGCCCCTCGTTAGTTTTCGAATCAGTGGTCTGTCGGAAGTGCCGGAGACGTGCTGGTTTCTGTGAAGAGGTGGCGTTGAATGTCCAACGAGCAGAAGCTTCGTGATTACCTCAAGCGGGTGACCGCGGACCTGCACAACACGCGCCACCGTTTGCAGGAGGTGGAGGAGAAAGGACAGGAACCCATCGCGATCGTCGCGATGGACTGCCGTTTCGCGGGTGGAATCTCCTCGCCCGAACAGCTCTGGGACTTCATCGTCGACGGCCGCGACGCGATCGTGCCTTTCCCCACCGATCGCGGCTGGGACCTGGAGAACCTGTACCACCCGGACCCCGAGAACGAGGGCACCTCCTACATCACGGAGGGTGGCTTCGTCGACGGCGCCGCCGACTTCGACCCCGGCTTCTTCGGCATCTCCCCGCGCGAGGCGATCACGATGGACCCGCAGCAGCGGTTGCTGCTGGAGACCGCGTGGCGCACGTTCGAACGCGCGGGCATCGACCCCCAGTCCCTCAAGGGCAGCCGCACCGGTGTGTTCACCTCCACCAACGGCCAGGACTACTTCTCCGTCGTCACCGAGGGTGACTTCGCCGGTCTCGAAGGCCACATCGGCACCGGCACCGCGGCCAGCATGGTGTCCGGCCGCCTCTCCTACACGTTCGGCCTCGAAGGCCCCGCCGTCACCGTCGACACCGCTTGCTCCGGGTCGCTGGTGACGCTGCACCTCGCCGTCCAGGCGCTGCGCGGCGGCGAGTGCGACCTGGCGCTCGCGGGCGGCGCGACGATCATGTGCACGCCCGGCGCGTTCATCGACTTCAGCCGCGCCCGCGGCCTGTCCGCCGACTCCCGCTGCAAGTCGTTCGCCGCCGGTGCCGACGGCACGGTGTGGGGCGACGGCGTCGGCCTCGTCCTGGTGGAACGCCTCTCCGACGCCCGCCGCAACGGCCACCAGGTCCTCGCGGTCGTGCGCGGCTCGGCGGTCAACCAGGACGGCGCGTCGAACGGACTCACCGCCCCCAACGGTCCGTCGCAGCAGCGCGTGATCCGCAAGGCGCTGTCGAACGCCGGTCTGACGCCGCTCGACGTCGACGTGATCGAGGCCCACGGCACCGGCACCAAGCTGGGCGACCCCATCGAGGCGCAGGCGCTCATCGCGGCCTACGGCCCGGAGCGCGAACGCCCGCTGCTGCTCGGCTCGGTCAAGTCCAACATCGGCCACACCCAGGCCGCCGCCGGTGTCGCCGCGGTCATCAAGACCGTCCTGTCGCTCCAGCACGGCGTCATCCCGAAGACGCTGCACGTCGACGAGCCGTCGCCGCAGATCGACTGGAGCTCCGGCGCGGCCGAGCTGGTCACCGAGACCCGCCCGTGGCCCGAGACCGGTCACGCCCGCCGCGTCGGCGTCTCGTCCTTCGGTTACAGCGGCACCAACGCCCACGCGATCCTGGAGCAGGCTCCACTCCTCGATGTGGAGGTGGCCGAGCGCCACGAACTGCCGATCGTGCCCGTGGTGCTGTCGGGCAAGACCCCCGAGGCGCTGCGCGAGCAGGCCGCGAACCTGGTCCCGCTGGTGGAGCGGGGGATCGACCTCGCCGACCTCGCGTTCTCCGCCGCCACCACGCGGGCCAACCTGGAGCACCGGTCCGTGCTCGTCGCCGACGGCCGCGACGACCTGCTCGCCGGTCTCGTCGCACTGGCCGACGGCTCCACCGCACCCGGCCTGGTCCGCGACGAGGCCGTGATCGGCCGCACCGCCGTGCTGTTCACCGGCCAGGGCAGCCAGCGGATCGCGATGGGCCAGGAGCTGTACGCCGCGTTCCCGGTGTACGCCGAGGCCTACGACGCCGTGTGCGCGCACCTGGACCCCCGCCTCGCCGAGGCGATGGCCGACGCGGACCTGCTCAACCGGACCGAGTTCACCCAGCCCGCCCTGTTCGCGATCGAGGTCGCGCTCTACCGCCTGGTCGAGTCCTGGGGCGTGCGCCCCGACTTCCTGGCGGGCCACTCGATCGGCGAACTCGCCGCCGCCCACGTCGCCGGGGTGCTGTCCCTGGCCGACGCCGCCGCGCTGGTCACCGCGCGCGGCAAGCTGATGCAGGCCCTGCCGACCGGCGGTGCGATGGTCGCGGTGCAGGCCACCGAGGACGAGGTTCGCCCCCACCTGACCGACCGCGTGTCCATCGCCGCGGTCAACGGGCCCCGCTCGGTCGTCGTCGCGGGCGACGAGGACGCGGTCGAGCAGGTCGTGGCGCGCTTCGCGGACCGCAAGTCCAAGCGGCTCACCGTGTCGCACGCGTTCCACTCGCCGCGCATGGACGGGATGCTGGCCGAGTTCCGGACGGTCGCGGCGGGTCTGTCGTTCCGCGCCCCGATGATCTCGATCGTCTCCACGCTGACCGGCGGGCTCGTCACGGCCGAGGAGATCACCTCGCCGGACCACTGGGTCAAGCACGTCCGCGAGGCCGTCCGCTTCGCCGACGCGGTGAAGACCCTGGAAACCGCCGGTGTGGCGACGTTCCTGGAGCTGGGCCCGGACGGCGTGCTGACGGCGATGGCCGCCGAGAGCACGACCGCCGCCCTGGTGCCCGCGCTGCGCAAGGACCGCTCCGAGGTGCGGAGCGTCGTGTCCGCGCTGGGCGCGGTGCACAGCCGTGGCGTGCGGGTCGACTGGTCCTCCTACTTCGCAGGCTCCGGCGCGGTGCGCGTCGAGCTGCCCACCTACGCGTTCCAGCGCGAGCGCTACTGGCTCGACGGCACGAAGTCCAAGCAGGACGTGCGGTCCGCGGGCCTCGGCGCCACCGACCACCCGCTGCTCGGCGCGGTCCTGCTCTCGCCCAACGGCGAAGCCCTGTTCACCGCCCGCCTCTCCCGGTCCGGCAACGCCTGGCTCGCCGACCACGTGGTCGCGGGCAACGTCGTCGTGCCCGGCACCGCCCTGGTCGACCTCGCCATCCGCGCCGGTGACCAGCTCGGCTGCGGCCACCTCGACGAGCTGCTGCTCCAGGCGCCGCTGGTGCTGCCCGAGCGCGGCGGCGTCATGGTGTGCGTGTCGGTGTCCGAGCCCGACGCCTCCGGCCGCCGCCCGGTCACCCTGTACTCCCGCCCGGAGGGCGACGAGGAGACGGCGTGGACCACCCACGCCACCGGTGTCCTCGCCGACGAGACCGTCTCCGCCGGGTTCGACCTGACCGCGTGGCCGCCGCCCGGCGCCGAGCCGGTCGAGGTGGGCCCGGTCTACGACGACCTGGCCGGTGCCGGCCTGTCCTACGGCCCGGTGTTCCAGGGCCTCAAGGCCGCGTGGCGCGACGGCGACGACGTGTACGCCGAGGTGGCGCTGCCCGACTCGGAACACCGCCAGGCCGCCAAGTTCGGTGTGCACCCCGCGCTGCTCGACGCCGTGCTGCACGCCCTCGCGCTGAACTCGGGGAAGGGCGAGGGCGGCTCGCTGCCGTTCTCGTGGAACGGCGTGAGCCTGCACGCCGCGGGCGCGACGGTGCTGCGCGCCAAGATCTCCCCGTCCGGCCACGGCGACGCGGTCTCGGTGCACGTCGCCGACGGCGGCGGCTCGCCGGTCGCGCGGATCGACTCCCTGGTGCTGCGGCCCATCGGCGGCCAACCGCTGAAGTCCGCCACCGGTCACGCCGACTCGCTGTTCCGCATCGACTGGACGCCGCTGTCCCTGGAGGACAAGGCGCCCGACACCAACGCGGTCACGCTGGTGGTCCCGGACGGCGACGTCCGCGAGGTCACCGCCTCCGTGCTCGCCGACGTGCAGGCGTTCCTGGCCGAGGAGTCCGACGCGGTGCTGGTCGTGGTGACCAGCGGTGCCGTCACGGCGCTGCCCGGCGAGAACACCACGAACCTGGCGCACGCCGCCGTGTCCGGCCTGATCCGGGCCGCGCAGTCCGAGCACCTCGACCGGATCGTGCTGGTCGACGCCCCGGAGGGCCTGCTGGGCACCGAGGTCGCCAGCGGCGAGAGCGAACTGGCGGTCCGCGGCGGCAAGGCCTACGCGCCCCGGCTGGTGCGGGCGTTCTCCGGCACCGTCCCCCGCTTCGACGCCGAGGGCCCGTGGCGGCTGGACTTCTCCGCGCAGGGCACCGTCGACAACCTCATCACCGTCCCGTGGCCCGAGGCCGAGCGCGACCTGGAGCCCGAGCAGGTCCGGATCGGCGTCCGCGCGGCGGGCGTGAACTTCCGCGACGTCATGAACACCCTCGGCATGTACCCCGGTGACGCGGGCCTGATGGGCCTGGAGGCGGCCGGCGTCGTGCTGGCCGTCGGGTCCGCCGTGGACCGCCTCGCCGTCGGCGACCGGGTCATGGGCATGATGGACGCCTCGTTCGGCCCCGTCGCGCTGGCCGACCACCGCATGGTGTGCCCGATGCCCGACGGCTGGTCGTTCGCCGAAGCCGCCGCCGTGCCGCTGGTGTTCCTGACCGCCCTGTACGGCCTCAACGACCTGGGCGGCCTCAAGCCCGGCGAGTCGGTCCTCGTCCACGCAGCCGCCGGTGGTGTCGGCATGGCCGCCACGCAGGTGGCCCGCCGGCTCGGCGGCGAGGTCTACGGCACCGCGTCCACCGGCAAGTGGCACGTGCTGCGCGCGGCCGACCTGCCCGAGGACCACATCGCCTCCTCCCGCACCACGGACTTCGAGCGGCAGTTCACCACCGCCACCGGCGGACGCGGCGTCGACGTCGTCCTGGACGCCCTCGCGGGCGAGTTCGTGGACGCCTCCCTGCGCCTGGCCGGTCTCGGTGACGGCGGCCGGTTCGTCGAGATGGGCAAGACCGACATCCGCGACGCCGACGAGGTCGCCGCCCAGTACCCCGGCGTCACCTACCGGGCGTTCGACCTGATCGAGGCCGGGCCCGAGCGCATCCGCGAGATGCTCTACCAGCTCTACGACTGGTTCTCCGCGGGCGACATGAGCCCGCTGCCGGTCACCACCTGGGACCTGCACCGCGCACCCGAGGCGTTCCGCTACCTCGGCCAGGCCAAGCACATCGGCAAGGTCGTCCTCACCATCCCGGCGAAGCTCGACGGCACCGTCCTCATCACCGGCGGCACCGGTGGTCTCGGCGCGGAACTGGCCCGGCACCTCGTCGGCCAAGGAGTTCAGCACCTCGTGCTGACCTCCCGCCGAGGCCCGGACGCGCCCGGTGCCGCCGAACTGGTCGCGGAACTGGACGCGCGGGTCGACGTCGTGGCCTGCGACGTGTCCGACCGCGCCGCCGTGGAGGCGCTGCTGGCGGGCATCCCGAACCTCTCCGGCGTCGTGCACACGGCCGGTGTGCTGGACGACGGGGTCCTGGAATCCCTGACGCCCGAACGGTTCGACGCCGTGTTCGCGCCGAAGGTCGACGCCGCCCGGCACCTGCACGAGCTGACGCTGGACCGAGACCTGGCCGTGTTCGCCCTGTTCTCCTCCTCGGCCGGTCTGCTGGGCTCGCCCGGCCAGGCCAACTACGCCGCCGCCAACACCTACCTCAACGGCCTCGCCACCCACCGCCGGTCGCTGGGCCTGCCCGCCGTCGCGATGGACTGGGGCCTGTGGGACCAGAGCGCGGGCATGGGCGCGGGCCTGTCGAAGGTCGACCTCGCCCGCATGGCCCGCGCGGGCATCCCGGCCCTGTCGGTGCCCGAGGGCCTGTCGCTGTTCGACGCCGCGCTCGCGCTGGACGCGGCCGTGGCCGTGCCGATCAAGCTCGACCTCGCCGCGCTGCGCACGAGCAAGACCGAGCTGCACCCGCTGCTGCGCGGCCTGGTCCGCCAGCCGGTGCGCAGGGCCGCCGCCGGTAGCGGCGCGGAATCCTCGCAGTGGAGCCAGAAGCTCGCCGCGCTGAGCCCCGCCGAGCAGGACGACCTGCTGCTGGACATGGTCCGCGGCCAGGTCGCCATCGTGCTCGGCTTCTCCTCCGCCCACCAGGTCCAGGCCGGTCGCGGCCTGGTCGACATGGGCCTCGACTCGCTGTCCGCCGTGGAGCTGCGCAACACCCTCAGCTCCGCCACCGGTCTGCGGCTGCCCGCCACGGTCGTCTTCGACTACCCGACGCCCCAGGCGCTCGCCGGTCACCTCCGCGAGGAACTGGTCGACACCGGCGACTCCGGCGCCAAGAAGGCCGTCGCGTCCACGGTCGGCTCCGACGAGCCGATCGCGATCGTGTCGATGGCGTGCCGCCTGCCCGGCGGTGTCCGGTCGCCGGAGGACCTGTGGGACCTGGTGACCTCGGGCCGCGACGCGATCACGCCGTTCCCCACCGACCGCGGCTGGGCCACCAAGCTCGGGTTCGACGTGTCCGGTGGAGGTTTCGTCGAGACCGCGACCTCTTTCGACCGCGACTTCTTCAGCATCAACCCGCGCGAAGCGCTGGCGATGGACCCGCAGCAGCGGATGCTCCTGGAGACCACGTGGGAGACGTTCGAGCGCGCCGGCATGGACCCGACGTCCGTGCGGGGCAAGCAGATCGGCGTCTACATCGGCGGCAGCGCCACCGACTACGGCGACGGCATGGACATCCCGGAGGAGCTGGCGGGCCTCGTGCTCACCGGCATCACCCCCAGCGTCATGTCCGGTCGCATCGCCTACACGTTCGGCCTGGAAGGCCCCACGTTCACCGTCGACACCGCCTGCTCGTCCTCGATCGTCGCGCTGCACCTCGCCGCGCAGGCCCTGCGCAACGGCGAGTGCGACAGCGCGCTCGTCGGCGGCGTCATGGTCCTCGCCACGCCGTCCGTCTTCGCCGAGTTCGCCACGCAGAGCGGTCTCTCGCCCGACGGCCGCTGCAAGGCGTTCTCCTCCGGCGCCGACGGCACCGGCTGGTCCGAGGGCGTCGGGATGCTCCTGGTGGAGCGCCTGTCCGACGCCCGCCGCAACGGCCACGAGGTCCTCGCCGTCGTGCGGGGTTCCGCCATCAACCAGGACGGCGCGTCCAGCACGCTCACCGCCCCCAACGGCCCGTCGCAGCAGCGCGTCATCCGCCAGGCCCTCGCCAACTCCGGCCTCACGCCGGACGAGGTCGACGTGGTCGAGGCGCACGGCACCGGCACGCGGCTCGGTGACCCGATCGAGGCGCAGGCGATCCTGTCCACCTACGGCCAGGACCGCGACCGCCCGGTGCTGCTGGGCTCGCTGAAGTCGAACCTCGGCCACACGCAGGCCGCCGCCGGTCTCGCGGGCATCATCAAGATGGTCGAGGCCCTGCGCCACGGCGTCGCGCCGAAGACCCTGCACGTCGAGGAGCCGTCGCCGCACATCGACTGGGCCGCGGGCGCCGTCGAGCTGCTGGCCGAGAACACCCCGTGGCCCGAGACCGGCCGTCCCCGCCGGGCCGCCGTGTCCGCGTTCGGCATCGCGGGCACCAACACCCACCTGATCCTGGAGGAGGCGCCCGCAGCCCGGCCCGAGAAGGTCGAGCGGACGTCGGTTCCGCTGGTGCCGGTGCTGGTGTCGGGCAAGACGTCCGAGGCGCTGCGCGAGCAGGCCGCGAACCTGGCCGCCTACCTGCACGACGAGAACACCGAGCTGGTCGACGTCGGCTACTCGTCCGTGGCGACCCGTGCGACGTTCGACCACCGCGCGGTGGTCGTGGCGCGGGACTGGAACGAGCTGATCGACGGCCTGGACGCGCTCGTGCTCGGCCAGGCGCCGACCGGTGCCGTGGTGGACGGGGCCCTCGCCGTCCTGTTCACCGGCCAGGGTTCGCAGCGGCTCGGCATGGGCCGCGAGCTGCACGAGACGTTCCCCGCCTACGCCAAGGCCTTCGACGAGGTGTGCGCGGAGTTCGACGTGCCGGTCCGCGAGGTCGTCTTCGGCACCGACGCCGACGCCCTCGACCAGACCGGTCTCACGCAGCCCGCGCTGTTCGCCGTCGAGGTCGCGCTGTACCGGCTGGTCGAGTCGTGGGGCGTCAAGCCCGACTACCTGGCGGGCCACTCCATCGGCGAACTCGCCGCCGCCCACGTGTCCGGCGTGCTGTCCCTGGCCGACGCCTGCGCGCTCGTCGGCGCTCGCGGCCGGTTGATGCAGGCCCTGCCGACCGGCGGGTCCATGGTCGCCATCCAGGCCACCGAGTCCGAGGTCCGCGCCCGGCTGGTCGGCCGCGTCTCGATCGCGGCCGTCAACGGCCCCACGTCGGTGGTCGTGGCCGGTGACGACGACGCCGTGGAGGCCGTCGTGGCCGCGTTCGCGGACCGACGCACCAAGAAGCTCAGCGTCTCGCACGCGTTCCACTCGCCGCGCATGGACGCCATGCTCACCGACTTCCGCGCGGTCGCCGACCGGCTCACGTTCCACGCGCCGCGCATCCCGATCGTGTCCACGCTGACCGGGCAGCTCGCAGACCCGGAGGACCTGGCGTCGCCCGACTACTGGGTCCGCCACGTGCGCAACGCCGTCCGGTTCGCCGACGCCGTCCGCACGCTGGAGGGCAGGGGCGTCAGCACGTTCCTGGAGTTGGGCCCGGACGGTGTGCTCACCGCGATGGGCCAGGACAGCGTCACCGACGCCGTGCTGGTCGCCGGGCAGCGCCGCGACCGGCCGGAGGCCAAGGGCCTGCTGCGCGCGGTCGGGCTCCTGCACGCCCGCGGTGTCCGCGTCGACTGGTCCGCGTTCTACGAGGGCAGCGGCGCGCAGCGCGTCGACCTGCCCACCTACGCCTTCCAGCGCGAGCACCTGTGGTTCGAGCCCGCCAAGGAGGCCGGGTACGCCCCCGACTCGATCGAGGCCAAGTTCTGGGACGCCGTCGAGCACGAGGACCTGGCGTCGCTGGGCGCGGCACTGTCCGATGAGGACTCGCAGGCGTTCGACGCCGTGCTGCCGGTGCTGTCGCGCTGGCGCAGGGACGCCCGCAGCGAGTCCACCGTGGACGGTTGGCGCTACCGGGTCGAGTGGCGGCCCACCGACGTCGGCACCGCCTCGGCCCGTGGCCGCTGGCTGGCCGTCGGGACCGACGACGCCGCGTCCGCGCTGACCGACCGCGGGGTCGAGGTCGTCACCGTCACCGACCCGGCGTCCGCCGCCGACCTCGGCCGGTTCGACGGCGTGCTCGCGTTCCCCGCCGACGTCACCGAGGCGCTGCTGACCGTCCAGGCGCTCGCCGACGTCGACGCGCCGCTGTGGCTGGTGACGCGCGGAGCCGTGATGACCGGCCGCGCCGACCGCCCCAGCACCCCCGAGGCCGCGCAGCTGTGGGGCCTCGGCCGGGTCGTCGCCCTGGAGCACCCCGAGCGCTGGGGTGGCCTGGTCGACCTGCCCGCCGACCTCGACAAGCGCGCCGCGGACCGGTTCGCCGCCGTGCTGGCCGGGTCCGAGGACCAGGTCGCCGTCCGCTCGTCCGGCGTCTTCGGCCGCAGGATCGTCCACGCCCCCGCGGGCGCGGGAACGGCGTGGACGCCGCGCGGCACCGTCCTGGTCACCGGCGGCACCGGCGCGCTCGGCGGGCACGTCGCCCGCTGGCTGGCCGGTGCGGGCGCGGAGCACGTCGTGCTCACCTCCCGCCGCGGCGCCGGGGCACCGGGTGCCGCCGAGCTGACCGCCGACCTCGAAGCCCTGGGCGCTCGCGTCACGATCGCCGCGTGCGACGCGGCCGACCGCGACGCCGTCGCCGCGCTCGTCGCCGAACACCCGCCCACCGCCGTCTTCCACGCCGCGGGCACGGACCACACCGAAGCGGTGGAGGGACATCGGCTCGACACGTTCGCGCGGGTGCTGGCGGGCAAGGTCTCCGGTGCCCAGCACCTGGACGAGCTGGTCGGGGAGGTCGACGCGTTCGTGCTGTTCTCCTCCATCGCGGGCATCTGGGGCAGCGGCGGCCAGGCCGCCTACGCCTCCGCCAACGCCCACCTGGACGCGCTCGCCGAGTCCCGCCGGGCCCGTGGGCTGACCGCTCTCGCGGTGTCCTGGGGCCCGTGGGCCGACGCGGGCATGGCCGTCGAGGGCAGCGACGCCGCCGAGCAGCTCCGCCGCCGCGGTGTGGTCGGCATGGCGACCGCCCCCGCGATCACCGCGCTGCGCCGGGCGATCCGCGCCGACGACACCACCGTCACGGTCGCCGACGTCGACTGGACCCGGTTCGCGCCGGTCTTCACCGCCGCCCGGCCGAGCCCGCTGCTCGCCGAACTCCCCGAGGTCGCCGAGAAGCCCGTCCAGACCACCGAGGACTCCTCGCTGGCCCGCCGGATCGCGGCCCTGCCGGAGGCCGAGCAGGCGCACGCGCTGGTGGAGCTGGTGCGCGCGCAGGTCGCCTCGGCCCTCGGCCACGCCTCCGCCGACGCCGTCCGCCCGGACCGCGCGTTCAAGGAGCTGGGCTTCGACTCGCTGACCGCCGTCGAGCTGCGCAACAGCCTCGTCACCGCGACCGGGCTCAGCCTGCCCGCGACGCTGGTGTTCGACTACCCGAACCCGGCCGCGCTCGCCGCGCACCTGCGCACCGAGCTGGTCGGGTCCCGCTCCGCCACATCGAACACGACAGCGCTGACCCCCGTCACCGCGGCCGTGACCGACGACCCGATCGCGATCGTGGCCATGTCGTGCCGCTTCGCCGGTGGTGTCTCGTCGCCGGAAGACCTGTGGAGCCTGCTCGTCGAGGGCCGCGACGCGATGACCGGCTTCCCCGCCGACCGCGGCTGGGACCTCGACCTGTACGACCCGGACCCCGACGCCGCGGGCAAGTCCTACGCCCGCGAAGGCGCGTTCCTGCACGACGCGGGGGAGTTCGACCCGGCGTTCTTCGGGATCAGCCCCCGCGAGGCCCTGGCGATGGACCCGCAGCAGCGCCTGCTGCTGGAGACGTCGTGGGAGGCGTTCGAGCGGGCCGGGATCGACCCGGCGTCCGTGCGCGGCCAGCAGGTCGGCGTGTTCGCTGGCACCAACGGCCAGGACTACGGCGCCGCGCTCACCTCGCTGCCCAGCGAGCTGGAGGGCTTCTTCGGCACCGGCAACGCGGCCAGCGTGTTCTCCGGCCGCATCTCCTACACCTTCGGCCTGGAGGGCCCGGCCGTCACGGTCGACACCGCGTGCTCCTCCTCCCTCGTGGCCCTGCACCTCGCCGTGCAGGCGCTGCGCAACGGCGAGTGCGACCTGGCCCTGGCCGGTGGCGTGACGATCATGTCGTCGCCGGGGGCGTTCATCGACTTCTCCCGCAACCGCGGCCTGGCCGTGGACGGGCGCTGCAAGGCGTTCGCGTCCGGCGCCGACGGCACGGCGTGGGGCGAGGGCATCGGGATGCTGCTCGTGGAGAGGCTGTCCGACGCGCGGCGCAACGGCCACCAGGTCCTCGCGGTGGTGCGCGGCACGGCCGTGAACCAGGACGGCGCGTCGAACGGCCTGACCGCCCCGAACGGTCCTTCGCAGCAGCGGGTCATCCGCCGTGCGCTGGACCGCGCGGGCCTGGCACCGTCCGACGTGGACGTCGTCGAAGCCCACGGCACGGGTACCGCCCTGGGCGACCCGATCGAGGCGCAGGCGCTGCTCGCGACCTACGGCCAGGACCGGGGAACGCCGCTGCTGCTGGGCTCCGTGAAGTCCAACATCGGCCACACGCAGGCCGCCGCCGGTGTCGCCGCGATCATCAAGTCCGTGCTGGCGATGCGGCACGGGATCGTGCCCAAGACCCTGCACGTCGACGAGCCGTCCGCGCAGGTCGACTGGTCCGCCGGTGCGGTCGAACTGGCGACCGAGACCGTCGAGTGGCCCGAAACGGGCCGCGTTCGCCGGGTCGGCGTGTCGTCGTTCGGCATGAGCGGCACCAACGCCCACGCCATTGTGGAGCAGGCTCCAGCCGAACCGGAGGTGGAGCGGGCCCCCGTTCCCGTTGTGCCGATCATCCTGTCGGCCAAGACCCCGCAGGCCCTGCGCGAGCAGGCCGCTCGCCTGATGACCGTGGACGCCGACCTGGCCGACATCGGCTTCACGCTGGCCACCGGCCGGGCCGGGCTGGAGCACCGCGCGGTGGTCATCGCGGGTGGTCCCGACGAGCTGGAACGCGGTCTCACGGCCGTGGCAGGCGGCACCGGGGCGCCCGAGGTGGTGCGCGGGTCGACCGCGACCGGCCGACTGGCGTTCCTGTTCACCGGTCAGGGCTCGCAGCGGCTCGGGATGGGGCGTGAGCTGTACGAGGCGTTCCCGGTGTTCGCGGACGCGTTCGACGCGGTGTGCGCCCGGTTCGACCTGCCGCTGCGCGACGTCGTGTTCGGCGACGACGCCGACCTGCTGAACCAGACCGGCTACACGCAGCCCGCGCTGTTCGCGGTCGAGGTGGCGCTGTTCCGGCTCACCGAGTCGTGGGGCGTCAAGCCCGACTACCTCGCGGGCCACTCCATCGGCGAACTCGCCGCCGCCCACGTGTCCGGGGTGCTGTCGCTGGACGACGCGGCCACGCTCGTCGGCGCTCGCGGTCGGCTGATGCAGGCCCTGCCGACCGGCGGCGCGATGGTCGCCCTGCAGGCCACCGAGGGTGAGGTGCTGGAGCACCTGACCGACCGGGTCTCGCTCGCCGCCGTCAACGGGCCGTCGTCGGTCGTGGTGGCCGGTGACGAGGACGCCGTGCGGGACGTGGTCGCCCGCTTCGGCGACCGGAAGTCCAAGCGCCTGGCCGTGTCGCACGCGTTCCACTCGCCGCGCATGGACGCCATGCTGGAGGAGTTCCGCGTGGTGGCGAAGGAACTGACGTTCTCCGCCCCGCGCATCCCGATCGTCTCCACGCTGACCGGGGAACTCGCCACCGCCGAGGAGCTGACCTCGGTCGACTACTGGGTCCACCACGTCCGCGACACCGTCCGCTTCGCCCACGCCGTGCGCACGCTGGAAACCGCCGGTGCGTCGACGTTCCTGGAGCTGGGCCCGGACGCGGTGCTGACCGCGATGGGCGCCGAGAGCGCCACCACCGCCACCCTGGTCCCGACGCAGCGGGCCGACCGGTCCGAGGTGCCCGCACTGCTGGGCGCGCTCGCCGCACTGCACGTGCGCGGCGTGGCGGTCGACTGGACGCCGTTCTTCGCCGGTTCCGGCGCCCGCCGGGTCGACCTGCCCACCTACCCGTTCCAGCGTGAGCGCTTCTGGCTCGCCTCCGACGAGAACCCCGGCACGGACGCCCTGCGCTACCGCGTCGAGTGGACGCCGGTCGCCGACGGCGGCCCCGCGGCCACCGGCCGCTGGCTGGTCGTCACCCCGGCGGGTGCGGAGGAGTCCGAGCTGGTCACCGGCCTCGGGCAGCGCGGTCTCGACGTGGTCACCGTCGGCTCGTCCGACGACCGGGCCGCGCTGACCGCCGCGCTCGCGGGTGTCGACGCGGTCGACGGCGTGCTGTCGCTGTCCGACAGCGCCACCGACACCCTGGTGCTGGTGCAGGCCCTCGGCGACGCCGAGATCGGCGCTCCGCTGTGGGCGGCGACCCGCGGCGCGGTGTCGACCGGTTCCGGCGACCCGGTGCTCAGCCCCGCGCAGGCCCAGGTCTGGGGCCTCGGCGTGGTCGCCGCGCTGGAGCACCCCGACCGCTGGGGCGGCCTGATCGACCTGCCGGAAGCCCTGGACGGGACCGTGCTCGACCACCTCGCCCGCGTCCTCGCGGGCACCGAGGACCAGGTCGCGATCCGCGAGGGCGGCGTGCTGGCCCGCAGGCTGGCGCACGCGCCCGCCGGGCCGTCCACCGGTCCGTGGACGCCGCGCGGCACCGTCCTGGTGACCGGCGGCACCGGAGCGCTCGGCGGGCAGGTCGCCCGCTGGCTGGCCGGTGCGGGCGCGGAGCACCTGGTGCTCACCGCCGCCCCGGACGCCGAGGAGGCACCGGAGCTGCTGGCCGAACTGGCCGACCTCGGGGTCAGGACCACGGTCGTGCGCTGCGACGTGACCGAACGCGACCAGGCCGCCGTGGTGGTCGACCAGCACGCGCCGAACGCCGTGGTGCACGCGGTCGAGGTCGGCCAGTCGACCCCGGTGCGGGACAACGACCTCGCGGAGTTCTCCTCGGTCCTGTCCGCCAAGATCATGGGCGCGGCGCACCTGGACGACCTGCTCGGCGACACCCCGCTGGACGCGTTCGTGGTGTTCTCCTCCACGGCCGGTGTCTGGGGCAGCGCCAACCAGGCCGCCTACGCGGCGGGCAGCGCCTTCCTGGACGCGCTGGCCCAGCAGCGCCGGGCCCGCGGCCTCGCGGGGCTGTCGGTGGCGTGGGGCCCGTGGGCGGGTGGCGGGCAGGACGAGGTGCTGCGCCGCAGCGGACTCCCAGCCCTCCGGCCGGAACGGGCGGTGGCCGCGCTGCGGCAGGCCGTCGAGTCCGGCGACACCACGGTCACCGTCGCCGACGTCGACTGGGACCGCTTCGCGACCCTGTTCACCGCCGCCCGGCCGAGTCCGCTCATCGCGGACCTGCCGGAGGTGCGCAAGGCGCTCGCGGTCGAGACCTCCGACGGCGACAGCGCGCTGCGGACCACCCTCCTGGCGCTGCCCGAGACCGATCGTGACCGCGTGCTGCTGGACCTGGTGCGCGAGCAGGTCGCCGCGGTGCTCGGCCACGCGAACGCGGGCGGCATCGAGGCCGACCGGGCGTTCCGCGAACTCGGCTTCTCCTCGCTCACCGCGGTGGAGCTGCGCAACAACCTCAACGGCGCGACGGGGTTGACGCTGCCCGCCACGCTCGTCTTCGACTACCCGACCCCGCTCGTCCTCGTGGACCTGCTGCGCACCGAACTGCTGGGTGACGCGGCGGAAACCGAGGTGCGCCGAGCGCTCGCCGGACTCTCGCTGGACCGGCTGCGCGACGCGGGCCTGCTCGACGCCCTGTTGCGGCTGGTGAACGGCGAAGCCGAAACGGTCGCCGCCGACGACGGGGACTCGGTCGACGACATGGACGTCGACAGCCTCGTCTCGATGGCCCTCGACAGCAGCAACTCCTGATCAGCCCCGAAGTGCGGAGCACATGATGACCTCCAACGAAAAAGTCGTCGCGGCGCTGCGGGCGTCCCTGAAGGAGACCGAGCGGCTGCGGAAGCAGAACCAGCAGCTCACGTCCGCGGCCCGTGAACCGATCGCGATCGTGTCGATGAGCTGCCGCTACCCCGGTGGCGTCAGCTCGCCGGAAGACCTGTGGCGCCTGGTGTCCACCGGCGGCGACGCCGTCGCGGGCCTGCCCGCCGACCGCGGCTGGGGCGACGACCTCACGTTCGGCGTGGCCGCGGGCGGGTTCCTCTACGACGCTGGCGAGTTCGACCCGGCGTTCTTCGGGATCAGCCCCCGCGAGGCGCTGGCGATGGACCCGCAGCAGCGGCTGCTGCTGGAAACCTCGTGGGAGGTCGTGGAACGGGCGGGCATCGACCCGCGTTCGCTGAAGGGCAGCCAGACCGGAGTGTTCGTCGGCGGCAGCGCCACCGGCTACGGCTCCGGCCTGGACGAGGTGCCCGAGGGCCTGGAAGGCCACCTGCTGACCGGCAACACGCCCAGCGTGTTCTCCGGCCGCGTCGCCTACACGTTCGGCTTCGAGGGCCCGGCCGTCACCATCGACACCGCGTGCTCCTCCTCGCTGGTCGCGATCCACCTGGCCGCGCAGGCGCTGCGCAACGGCGAGTGCACGCTCGCCCTCGCCGGTGGCGTCATGGTCATGGCGAACGCGGCGGTGTTCTCCGAGTTCGACAAGCAGGGCGGCCTGTCCCCGGACGGGCGCTGCAAGGCGTTCTCCTCCACCGCCGACGGCACCGGCTGGGCCGAGGGCGCGGGCATCCTGCTGCTGGAGAAGCTGTCCGACGCCCAGCGCAACGGCCACCAGATCCTCGCCGTGGTCAAGGGTTCCGCCATCAACCAGGACGGTGCCTCGAACGGCCTCACCGCCCCCAACGGCCCCGCCCAGCGCCGGGTCATCAAGGCCGCGCTGAGCAGCGCCAAGCTGTCACCGTCCGATGTGGACGTGGTGGAGGCGCACGGCACCGGCACCCGGCTCGGCGACCCGATCGAGGCGGGCGCGCTGCTCGCCACCTACGGCCAGGACCGCGAACGCCCGCTGCTGCTGGGGTCGTTCAAGTCGAACATCGGCCACTCGCAGGCCGCCGCGGGTGTCGGTGGCGTGATCAAGATGGTCATGGCGATCCGCAACGGGATCGCGCCGCGCACCCTGCACGTCCAGGAGCCGACCTCGCAGGTCGACTGGTCCGCCGGGGCCATCCAGCTGCTGACCGACGAGCAGGCCTGGCCCGAGACCGGCAAGCCGCGCCGCGCCGCCGTGTCGTCGTTCGGTGTGAGCGGTACCAACGCGCACACGATCATCGAACAGGCGCCGGAAACCGACGTCGTGGAGACCGCCTCCGGCGTCGTCGGCGGGCTGGTGCCGTGGGTGCTGTCCGGTCGCGGTGAGCAGGCGCTGAAGGCGCAGGCCGACCGGCTCCGGTCGTTCGACCTGGGCGACCCGGCCGACGTGGCGTTCTCGCTGGCCACGACCCGTGCCGCGTTCGAGCACCGCGCCGTCGTCCTCGGCTCGACGCCAGAGGAACTGCGTCGGGGCGTGGACGCGCTGGCCGCCGGTGAGCGGGCCGAGAACGTGGTCTCCGGGCGGACGGTCGACGGCCGCACGGCCGTCGTGTTCACCGGCCAGGGGTCGCAGCGGGCCGGGATGGGGCGTGAGCTGCACGCCGCGTTCCCGGTCTACGCCGCCGCGTTCGACGAGATCGCCGCGCTGGTCGACGTCCGGCTGGACGACCAGGACCTGCTGGACCGCACCGAGTTCACCCAGCCGACGCTGTTCGCGCTGGAGGTGGCGCTCTACCGGCTGGTCGAGTCGTGGGGCGTCAAGCCCGACTTCGTGACCGGCCACTCGATCGGCGAGATCGCCGCCGCGCACGTGTCCGGGGTGCTGTCGCTGGAAGACGCCACGAAGCTCGTGGCGGCTCGCGGCAAGCTCATGCAGGCACTGCCCGCCGGTGGCGCGATGGTCGCCCTCCAGGCCACCGAGGACGAGGTCACGCCGCACCTCACCGAGAAGGTGTCGCTGGCCGCCGTCAACGGGCCGTCGTCGGTCGTCGTGGCCGGGGACGAAGCCGGTGTGCTGGCGGTCGTCGAGGCGTTCGGCGGCCGGAAGTCCAAGCGCCTGGCCGTGTCGCACGCGTTCCACTCGCCGCTGATGGACCCGATGCTGGACGAGTTCCGCGCGGTCGTCTCCACGCTCACCTTCAACCAGCCGCGGATCCCGGTGCTCGGCGAGGTGACGGACCCGGAGCACTGGGTGCGGCACGTGCGCGGCACGGTCCGCTTCGCCGACGCCGTCACGACCCTCGAAGCGCAGGGCGTGCGGACGTTCCTGGAGTTGGGCCCGGACGGCGTGCTCACGGCGATGGGCCAGGAGTCCGTCACCGAGGCCGTGCTGGTCCCCGGCCTGCGCAAGGGCCGTCCCGAGGTCGCGACGCTGCTGCGCGCGGTCGCCGAACTCCACGTCCGGGGCGTTCGGGTTGACTGGACAACCCTGATCGAGGGCGCTCGCCCGGTCGAGCTGCCGACGTACGCGTTCCAGCGCGAGCACTTCTGGCTGGAGATGTCCCCGATCCGCACGGTGTCCGCGAGCGGCGAGGTGGACTCGGAGTTCTGGGCCGCCGTCGACACCGGCGACCTGGGGTCGCTCGACGACCTCGACCTGGGTGCCGACGCCGTCGCCGCGCTGGCGAGGTGGCGGCGCGCCCGCAAGGAGAGCAGCACGGTCGACGCGTGGCGGTACCGCGTCTCCTGGCTGCCCCTGACCGACCTGGGCGCCACCGTGGCGTCCGGTCGCTGGCTCGTGCTCGGCGGGAACCACGACGACGTCGTGGACGGCCTCGCCGAACGGGGCCTCGACATCGTCCGGGTCGCGTGCGATCCGGGAACCGACCGCGAGACCCTGGCCGCCGCGCTGAGCGCGGCGGGCGAGGTCGACGGCGTGCTGTCGCTGGTGGCGCTGGACGCGCCGTCGTCGGCCACCGTCGTCGTGGTCCAGGCGTTGGGCGACGCGCGGATCGCGGCCCCGCTGTGGATCGCGACCCGCGGCGCGGTGTCGACCGGCCGTTCCGACGGCGTGGTCGAACCGACGCAGACCCAGGTGTGGGGCGTCGGGTACGTGGTGGGTCTGGAGCACGGCGACCGCTACGGCGGTGTCGTCGACCTGCCGGAGGTCATGGACAAGCGGGCGGCGGACCGCCTCGTGGCCGTGCTGGCCGGGACCGGTGGCGAGGACCAGATCGCCATCCGCGCGTCCGGCGTCTTCGGCCGCAGGCTGGTGCACGCGCCCCTCAACCCGGAGGAGACGCAGTGGAAGCCCAACGGCACGATTATCGTCACTGGTGGTACTGGAGCGCTGGGTGGACGTGTTTCTCGCTGGCTGGCTACTTCTGGATGTGAGCACGTCGTCCTGACCAGCCGCCGCGGCCCGGCCGCGCCCGGCGCGGCCGAGCTGACCGCGGAGCTGGAGGCGCTCGGCGCCCGCGTGTCGATCGTCGCGTGCGACGTGGCCGACCGCGACGCGGTGGCGGCGCTGCTGGCGGAGTACCCGCCGAACGCCGTCGTGCACGCGGCCGGTCTGGACTACCTGGAAGCGATCGAGACCCACGGCGTCGAGAAGTTCGACGAGGTGCTGGCGGCCAAGGTCGACGGTGCCGCGCACCTCGACGAGCTGCTGGCCGGCGCGGACCTGGACGCCTTCGTGGTGTTCTCGTCCATCGCGGGCACCTGGGGTTCCGGTGGGCAGGCCGCGTACTCCGCGGCCAGCGCCTACCTCGACGGTCTGGCCGAATCCCGTCGGGCGCGCGGCCTCGTGGCCACGTCGGTGTCGTGGGGCCCGTGGGCCGAGAGCGGCATGGCGACCGTCGGCGAGACCGAGGAGCACCTGCGCAAGCGCGGTCTCACCTCCATGTCGCCGGAGCTGACGCTCAGCGCGCTGGAGAAGGCGATCCGCTCGGGCGAGCCGACCGTGACCGTCGTCGACATGGACTGGTCGAAGTTCACCGTCGCGTTCACCATGGCGCGGCCGAGCCCGTTCATCAGCGACCTGCCCGAGGTGCGGGCGGCGCTGGAGTCGATGGAGACCGCGGCTCCGACCGGGGAGTCCGAGCTGGTCCGGAAGCTGGCCGGGCTCGGCGGGCGCGAGCAGCGCCACGCCGTGGTGGAACTGGTGCGCGAGCACACCGCCGCGGTGCTGGCCTACTCGTCGGTCGACGCGATCGAGACCGACCGGGCGTTCCGGGAACTGGGCTTCGACTCGCTGACCGCCGTCGACCTGCGCAACCGGCTCACCGCCGACACCGGCCTGCGGCTGCCCGCGACCCTGGTGTTCGACTACCCGAACGCCGGGGTGCTCGCGGACTTCCTGCACGCCGAACTCGCGGGCACCCGGACGGAGACCGCCGAGGTGGTCACCGGGACGCACACCGACGAACCCATCGCCATCGTCGCGATGAGCTGCCGCTACGCCGGTGACGTGTCGTCGCCGGAAGACCTGTGGCAGCTCGTGTTCGACGGCGTGGACGCGGTGTCGGCCATGCCGACCGACCGCGGCTGGGACCTCGACGCGCTGTACGACCCGGACCCCACCCGCCAGGGCACGTCCTACGCCCGCGACGGCGGGTTCCTCTACGACGCGCCGCGGTTCGACCCGACGTTCTTCGGCATCTCGCCCCGCGAGGCCACCGCGATGGACCCGCAGCAGCGCCTGCTGCTGGAGACCTCGTGGGAGGCGTTCGAGCGGGCCGGGATCGACCCGACCTCTCTGCGCGGCAGCCGGACCGGTGTCTTCGCGGGCACCAACAACCACGACTACCTCGCGCTGCTGGACGAGGTGCCGGACGGCCTCGAAGGCCACCTCGGCACCGGCAACGCCGCCAGCGTCGTGTCCGGCCGCGTGTCCTACACGTTCGGCCTGGAGGGCCCGGCCGTCACGGTCGACACGGCCTGCTCGTCGTCGCTCGTCGCGCTGCACCTCGCCGTGCAGGCGCTCCGCGGCGGAGACTGCGACCTCGCGCTGGCCGGTGGCGTCACGGTGATGGCCACGCCCGGCACGTTCATCGACTTCTCCCGCCAGCGCGGTCTGGCCACCGACGGGCGCTGCAAGGCGTTCGCCGCCGCCGCCGACGGCACAGGCTGGGGCGAGGGTGTCGGCATGCTGCTCGTCGAGCGGCTGTCGGACGCCCAGCGCAACGGCCACGAGATCCTCGCCGTCGTGCGCGGCACGGCCGTGAACCAGGACGGTGCCTCGAACGGCCTCACCGCGCCGAACGGGCCGTCGCAGCAGCGGGTCATCCGCCACGCGCTCGGCAACGCCGGTCTCACGCCGTCCGAGGTGGACGTCGTGGAGGCCCACGGCACGGGTACCGCTCTCGGCGACCCGATCGAGGCCCAGGCACTGCTGGCCACCTACGGCCAGGACCGCGAACGGCCGCTGCTGCTCGGTTCGCTCAAGTCCAACATCGGCCACACGCAGTCGGCGTCCGGCGTCGGCGGCGTGATCAAGATGGTCATGGCGATGCGCCACGGCCTCGTGCCGAGGACGCTGCACGTCGACGCGCCGTCCCCGCAGGTCGAGTGGGACGCGGGGTCGGTCGAGCTGGTGACGTCGACCACGGAGTGGCCGGAGACCGGCCGTCCGCGTCGAGCCGCCGTGTCGTCGTTCGGCTTCAGCGGCACCAACGCCCACGCGGTCATCGAGCAGGCGCCCGGAGCCGCGAACAGCGGCTCCGGAAGCTCTGATCCTTCCCGGCTCGTCGGTGGGACCAAGAGGACCCCGCTGCCGGCCGTGCCGCTGGTCCTGTCCGGCAAGACGGCCGCCGCCCTGCGCGACCAGGCCGCCAAGCTGCGGTCCGCTGTGGACGGTGCCGACCTGACCGACCTGGGTTTCTCGCTCGCCACCACGCGGGCGCGGCTCGACCACCGCGCCACGATCGTCGCGCGGGACCACGACGAACTCCTCGCGGGCCTGGACGCCGTCGCGAACGGGGCGGGGGAGCGGGGTGTCGCGGCCGAGGGCCGGTCGGCGTTCCTGTTCACCGGCCAGGGTTCGCAGCGGCTCGGCATGGGGCGCGAGCTGTACGAGGCGTTCCCGGTGTTCGCGGACGCGTTCGACGCGGTGTGCGCGCAGCTCGACCTGGACCGCCCTCTCCGTGACGTGGTGTTCGGCGACGCGGAGGCGTTGGACCGCACGGAGTACACGCAGCCCGCGCTGTTCGCCGTCGAGGTCGCGCTGTACCGGCTCGTCGAGGCCTGGGGCGTCCGTCCCGACTTCGTCGCGGGCCACTCCATCGGCGAGATCGCGGCGGCCCACGTCGCCGGTGTCCTGACGCTGGAGGACGCGACCACGCTCGTCGCCGCTCGCGGTCGCCTGATGCAGGCGCTCCCGGCGGGCGGCGCGATGGTCGCGTTGCAGGCCACCGAGGACGAGGTTCTGCCCCACCTCGGCACCAACGTTTCCATCGCCGCGGTCAACGGCCCGAACTCGATCGTCGTCGCCGGTGACGAGAACGCCGTGGACGAGGTGCTGGCACGGTTCGCGGACCGGAAGTCCAAGCGGCTCACGGTGTCGCACGCGTTCCACTCACCGCTGATGGACCCGGTGCTGGACGAGTTCCGCGCGGTCGTCGCAGGCCTGACGTTCTCCGAGCCCACCATCGGGATGCTCGGCGAGGTCACCGACCCCGAGCACTGGGTGCGGCACGTCCGCGAGGCCGTGCGCTTCCACGGCACGATGACCGCGCTCGAGGCCAAGGGCGTCAAGACGTTCCTGGAGCTGGGCCCGGACGGCGTGCTGACCGCCATGGCGGCCGAGTCCGTGGCGGACGCCGTGCTGGTCGCGGCGCAGCGCAAGGACCGCGACGAGGTCACGACCCTGCTCCGCGCGATCGGCGCGCTGCACGTGCGCGGTGTCGCCGTCGACTGGACCGCGTTCTACGCGGGCACCGGCGCCCGCCGGATCGACCTGCCCACCTACGCGTTCCAGCGCGAGCGCTACTGGTTCGACGTGGCCCCGGCGAAGCCGAGGGAGACCGCGGGCTACCGGGTCACCTGGCAGCCGGTCGCCAAGCCCGGCACCGCCATGGCCTACGGCCGCTGGCTCGTCGTCGGTGACCAGGAGGTCGCCACCGGACTGGCCGACCGCGGCCTGGACGTGACCGCGATCGACGACGTCTCCGACCTGCCGGACCAGGAGTTCGACGGCGTGCTGTCGGCCGCGGGCGTCGAGTCGACGCTCCTGCTGGTCCAGCGCACCACCGCGCCGCTGTGGGCCATCACCCGCAACGCCGTCTCCATCGACGGTCAGCCCGCGAACCCCGACGCCGCGCAGGTGTGGGGCTTCGGCCGGGTCGCCGCGCTGGAGCACCCCGGCCGCTGGGGCGGCCTGGTCGACCTGCCGGAGGCGCTGGACGGCCGCGTGCTCGACCGGCTCGCCATCGCGCTGGTCGGCACCGAGGACCAGGTGGCCGTGCGCGGGACGGGGATCTTCGCCCGCCGCCTCGACCACGCCCCCGCCACCACCACCGAGGCCTGGAAGCCGACCGGCACCGTGCTCGTCACCGGCGGCACCGGCGTGCTGGGCGGTCACGTGGCCCGCTGGCTCGCGGCCGAGGGGGCCGAGCACCTGGTGCTCACGTCCCGCCGCGGCGTCGCGGCGCCGGACCTGGTCGCCGAACTCGAAGGACTCGGCGCACGGGTCACGGTCGCCGCGTGCGACGTGACCGACCGCGCCGCGATGACCGCGCTGGTCCAGGAGTTCCCGCCGAACGCCGTCCTGCACCTCGCCGGTGCCGGCCAGGACGCCTCGATCGCCGAGACCGACCTCGACCTGCTGGCCGAGGTCCGGTCGGCCCGTGTCGACGGTGCCCGCCTGCTGGACGACCTGGTCGGCGACGTCGACGCGTTCGTGCTGTTCTCCTCCACCTCCGGTGCCTGGGGCGCGAGCAGGCAGTGCGGCTACGCCGCCGGTGACGCCTTCCTCGACGCGCTCGCCGAGTCCCGGCAGGCCCGCGGGCTCGCGGCGCTGTCGATCTCGTGGGGCCCGTGGGCCGGTGGGGACGCCGAGTGGGCGGACCTCCTGCGCCGCCGCGGTGTCACGCCGCTGGCCCCGGCCTCCGCTCTCGCCGGACTCGGGAAAGCCGTGGCGGGCAAGCGCTCCACGCTCGTCGTCGCCGACGTCGACTGGGCGCGGTTCGCCCCCGCGTTCACCGCGACCCGCCCGAGCCCGCTGCTCGGCGACCTGCCCGAGGTCGTCGCGGCGCTCAAGCCCGCCGAGGAGACCACCGACACCGACCTGACCGACAGCCTGGCCGGTCGCGCGACCGCCGAGCAGGAGGCGGCGCTCGTCGACCTCGTGCGCGAGCAGGTCGCCCAGGTGCTCGGCTACACCTCCGCCGACTCGGTCGACCCCGGAACCGCCTTCCGCGACCTGGGCTTCGACTCGCTGACCGCCGTCGAGCTGCGCACGAAGCTGGCCGAGGCGACCGGGCTCCGCCTGCCCGCCACGCTGGTCTTCGACTACCCGAACCTCACCTCGCTCGCCGCGCACCTGCGGGACGAGCTGTTCGGCAGCGCGCCGGAGGTGGCCGCCGCGGTCGCCGCGGGTGGCGCGTTCGACGAGCCGATCGCCATCGTCGGCATGGGTGTCCGGCTGCCGGGCGACGTGCGGACGCCGGAAGACCTCTGGCAGCTCGTGTTCACCGGCACGGACGCCGTCGGCGGCTGGCCGACCGACCGCGGCTGGGACCTGGAGAACCTCTACGACCCGGACCCCGACCACGAGGGCACGTCCTACTCGCGCGAAGGCGCGTTCCTGCACCAGGCCGCCGAGTTCGACGCAGGCTTCTTCGGCATCAACCCGCGGGAAGCCCTGGCGATGGACCCCCAGCAGCGGATGCTGCTGGAAACCTCGTGGGAGGCCGTGGAACGGGCCGGGATCGACCCGGAGTCGTTGCGCGGCAGCAGGACCGGCGTGTTCACCGGCACCAACGGCCAGGACTACGCGGCGTCCACCTACGAGCTGCCGCCGGGCATCGAGGGCTACCTCGGCACCGGTCTCGCGGCCAGCGTCGTGTCCGGCCGCATCTCCTACACGTTCGGTCTGGAGGGCCCGGCCGTCACGGTCGACACGGCGTGCTCGGCCTCGCTGGTCGCGATCCACCTGGCCGTGCAGGCGCTGCGGGCCGGTGAGTGCGACCTGGCGCTGGCCGGTGGCGCGTCGATGATGTCGACGCCCGGCGCGTTCATCGACTTCTCCCGGCAGCGCGGCCTCGCGGTCGACGGCCGGTGCAAGTCGTTCGCCGCCGCCGCAGACGGCACCGGGTGGGGCGAGGGTGTCGGCATCCTGCTCGTCGAGCGGCTGTCCGACGCCCAGCGCAACGGCCACCAGGTCCTCGCGGTCATCCGCGGCTCGGCCGTCAACCAGGACGGTGCCTCCAACGGCCTGACCGCCCCGAACGGGCCGTCGCAGCAGCGGGTCATCCGCCAGGCCCTCGCGAACGCCGGACTGTCCACCCAGGACGTCGACCTGATCGAGGCGCACGGCACCGGCACCAAGCTGGGCGACCCGATCGAGGCCCAGGCGCTGCTCTCGACCTACGGCCGCGACCGCGAGATCCCGCTCCGCCTGGGGTCGCTCAAGTCCAACATCGGCCACACGCAGGCAGCGGCGGGCGTCTCCGGCGTCATCAAGGTGGTCATGGCGATCCGCAACGGGATCATGCCCAAGACCCTGCACGTCGACGAGCCGTCGCCGCACATCGACTGGACCTCCGGATCGGTCGAACTGCTGACCGAGGCGCAGGAGTGGCCCGAGACGGGTCGCGCCCGCCGCGCGGCGGTGTCGGCGTTCGGCATGAGCGGCACCAACGCCCACCTGATCATCGAGGAAGCACCCAACGCGGTCGTCGCGGGCGAGACGGCTGAGCTGCCGGTCGTGCCGGTGGTGCTGTCGGCCAAGTCGGTTGACGCGCTCAAGGGCCAGGCCGCCGCACTGCTGGCCGCCAACCCGACGGTCTCCTTGACCGACCTGGCGTTCTCCACGTCGCTCCGCACCCCGATGCCGCACCGCGCGGCCGTGGTCGCGAGCGATCACGACGAGCTGGCGCGCGGCCTGACCGCCATCGCCGACGGCCGCGGGCTCGACGCCGTGACCGACGGCAAGCTGGCCGTCCTGTTCACCGGTCAGGGTTCGCAGCGCGCGGGCATGGGCCGTGAGCTGCACGCCGCGTTCCCGGTGTTCGCCGAGGCGTTCGACGAGATCGCGGCCCTGGTCGACATCCGGATCGACGACCAGGAGACCCTGGACCGCACCGAGTTCGCCCAGCCCGCGATCTTCGCCCTGGAAGTGGCGCTGTACCGCCTGGTCGAGTCGTGGGGCGTGAAGCCCGACTTCCTGGGCGGCCACTCCATCGGTGAGATCGCCGCGGCCCACGTGGCCGGTGTGCTCTCCCTGGAGGACGCGGCCAAGCTCGTCTCCGAACGCGGTCGCCTCATGCAGGCCCTGCCGTCCGGTGGCGCGATGGTCGCCATCCAGGCCACCGAGGACGAGGTCCTCCCACATCTCGACAACACTGTTTCCATCGCGGCGGTCAACGGCCCGAACTCGGTCGTCGTCGCTGGTGGGGAAGCCGCCGTCGACCGGGTGCTCGCGCACTTCGCGGACCGGAAGTCCAAGCGGCTGGCCGTCTCGCACGCGTTCCACTCGCCGCTCATGGAGCCGATGCTCGACGAGTTCCGCTCCGCGGTCTCGGAGCTGACGTTCACCGAGCCGACGATCCCGCTGCTGGGCGACGTGACCGATCCGGAGCACTGGGTCCGCCACGTCCGCGACGCCGTGCGGTTCGCCGACGCGGTCACGACGCTGGAGGCCAAGGGCGTCAGCACGTTCCTGGAGCTGGGTCCGGACGGTGTGCTCACCGCGATGGGGCAGGAATCCGTCACCGACGCGGTGCTCGTGGCGGGTCAGCGGAAGGACCGGCCCGAAGCCGCCGTGCTCACCTCCGCCATCGCGACCCTGCACAACCGGGGCGTCCGCGTGGATTGGGACGCGTTCTTCGCCGGAACGGGAGCGCGGCGGGTCGAACTGCCGACCTACGCGTTCCAGCGGCAGCGGTTCTGGTTGGAGACGCAGGGCTTCCCGACCTCGGGCGGAGGTGCGACCGACGAGGCCGAGGCGAAGTTCTGGGAAGCCGTGGAACGCGAGGACTTCGGGCTCGTCGGCACCACGCTCGCCCTGGACGAGAGCGCGCTGGGCGAGGTGCTGCCCGCGCTGTCGTCGTGGCGCAAGGCCCGCCGGGCGCACAACAAGATCGACGGCTGGCGCTACCGGGTCTCCTGGCTGCCGCTGACCGACCTGGGCGCCCCGACGCTCACCGGCCGCTGGGCGATCGTCGTCCCGGACGGGTTCGACGCCACCGAGATCACCTCGGGCCTCACCGCCCGCGGCGCGGAGGTCGTGCCGGTCGAGTTCGCCGACCGCGCCACCCTCGCCACGTCGTTCGCCGACCTCGGCCCCCTCGACGGCGTGCTGTCGCTGGTCGCGCTCGTCGGCACGACCACCGCGTCCGTCGTGGTCGTGCAGGCCCTCGGCGACGCGGGAGTCGCGGCGCCGCTGTGGATCGCGACCCGCGGCGCGGTGTCGACCGGCCGTTCCGACGGCGTGGTCGTCCCGTCCCAGAGCGAGGTCTGGGGTCTCGGCTACGTGATCGGCCTGGAGCACCCCGACCGCTGGGGTGGCCTGGTCGACCTGCCGGACACCCTGGACGCCCGGCTGTTCGACCGCCTCGTCGGCGTGTTCAACGGCGACGAGGACCAGGTCGCGCTGCGCTCGTCCGGTGTCTTCGGCCGACGCCTCGTGCACGCCCCGCTGGGCGACAAGCTCGCCGACTGGTCCCCGAGCGGCACGGTGCTCGTCACCGGCGGTACCGGCGCCCTCGGCGGCAAGGTCGCCCGCTGGCTCGCGACCGGTGGCGCCGAGCACCTGGTGCTCACGTCCCGCCGCGGCCCCGACGCCCCCGGTGCCGCCGAACTCCAGGCGGAGCTGGAAGAACTGGGCGCCCGCGTCACGATCGCCGCGTGCGACGTGGCCGACCGCGACTCGCTGTCGAGCCTGCTCACCGAGTTCCCGCCGAACGCCGTGGTCCACGCGGCCGGTGCCGACCACACGATGGGCATCGCCGACCACGACCTCGCGGTCTTCGACGACGTCCTGTCCGGCAAGGTGTCCGGCGCGGTACTGCTCGACGAACTCCTCGCCGACGCCGACCTGGACGCCTTCGTGGTGTTCTCGTCCATCGCGGGCACCTGGGGTTCCGGTGGCCAGTCGGCCTACTCCGCCGCCAGCGCGTTCCTCGACGGCCTCGCGGAGTCCCGCCGGGCGCGCGGCCTCGTGGCCACGTCCGTCTCGTGGGGTCCGTGGGCCGAGAGCGGCATGGCGACCGTCGGCGACACCGAGGCGCACCTGCGCAAGCGCGGTCTCGTCACGATGCCGCCCGCCCTCACCCTGAACGCCCTGGAGCGGGCCATCCGCTCCGGCGAGCCGACCGTGACCGTCGTGGACATGGAGTGGGAGAAGTTCACCCCCGCGTTCACGCTCGCCCGGCCCAGCGCGTTCATCGGCGACCTGCCCGAGGTGCGGAAGGCGCTCGCCGACGACAGCCCCGCCGAGACGGGCGCGGACTCCGAGCTGGCGGGCCGACTGGCCGGACTGCCGGAGGCCGACCAGGTCACGCTGCTGGTCGACGTCGTCCGCGACCAGGTCGCCTCCGTGCTCGGGCACAGCTCGTCCGACGCGGTCGACAAGGACCGCGCGTTCCAGGAACTCGGCTTCGACTCGCTCACGGCCGTGGAACTGCGCAACACCCTCAACACCGCCACCGGGCTGCGGCTGCCCGCGACGCTGGTGTTCGACTACCCGAACGCCGTCACGCTGGCCAACCACCTGCGCACCGAGCTGCTGGGCTCGCAGGTCGAGGTCGCCGACGTCGTCACGGCGGTCAACACCGACGAGCCGATCGCCATCGTCGCCATGAGCTGCCGGTTCGCGGGCGGGATCGCCTCGCCCGAGCAGCTCTGGGACCTGGTGCTGGCGGGCGGTGACGCCGTCACCCCGTTCCCGACCGACCGCGGCTGGGACCTGTCGACCCTGTTCCACGACGACCCCGACCACCAGGGCACGACCTACGCCCGCGAGGGCGCGTTCCTCGACGGGGCCACGAGGTTCGACCCCGCGTTCTTCGGGATCAGCCCCCGCGAGGCCACCGCGATGGACCCGCAGCAGCGACTGCTGCTGGAGACCTCCTGGGAGGCGTTCGAGCGGGCGGGCATCGACCCCGTGTCGTTGCGCGGCAGCCAGACCGGTGTGTTCGCTGGCAGCAACGGCCAGGACTACCTGGCGCTGCTGGAGGAGATCCCGGAGGGCGTCGAGGGCCACCTCGGCACGGGCAACTCCGCCGCCATCGCGTCCGGCCGCATCTCCTACACCTTCGGCCTCGAAGGCCCGGCCGTCACCGTCGACACCGCGTGCTCCTCGTCGCTGGTCGCCCTGCACATGGCCGTCCAGGCCCTGCGCAACGGCGACTGCGACCTGGCGCTCGCCGGTGGTGTGACGATCATGTCCACGCCCGGCACGTTCATCGACTTCTCCCGCCAGCGCGGTCTCGCGACCGACGGCCGGATCAAGTCGTTCGCCGCCGCGGCCGACGGCACGGGCTGGGGCGAGGGTGTCGGCATGCTGCTCGTTGAGCGGCTGTCCGACGCTCAGCGCAACGGCCACGAGATCCTCGCCGTCGTGCGCGCCTCGGCCGTGAACCAGGACGGTGCCTCGAACGGCCTCACCGCGCCGAACGGCCCGTCGCAGCAGCGGGTCATCCGCAAGGCGCTGGCCTCGGCCGGTCTGTCCACCTCGGACATCGACGTCGTGGAGGCGCACGGCACCGGCACCTCGCTGGGCGACCCGATCGAGGCTCAGGCGCTGCTGGCCACCTACGGCCAGGACCGCGACGAGCCGCTCCTGCTGGGCTCGGTGAAGTCCAACATCGGCCACACGCAGGCCGCGGCGGGTGTCGCGGGCATCATCAAGATGGTCATGGCGATGCGCCACGGCCAGGTGCCCAAGACCCTGCACGTGGACGAGCCGTCGCCCGCGATCGACTGGTCGGCCGGTGCGGTCGAGCTGGTCACCTCGCAGGTGGCGTGGCCCGAGACGGGCCGGGTGCGCCGCGCGGCGGTGTCGTCCTTCGGCATCAGCGGCACCAACGCCCACACGATCATCGAGCAGGCGCCGATCGCCGAGGAGGCCGCGCCGCGCCGGGTGGAGCTGCCGGTCACGCCGTACCTGGTGTCCGCCAAGAACGCCGCAGCACTGGCCGAGCAGGCCGGACGCATCGGCGAGCAGCTGGAGTGGACCTCCGTCGAGGCCGCCGACGTGGCGTTCTCGCTGGCCACGACTCGCGCCACGCTGGCCCACCGCCTGGTGGTGCTGGGCGAGGACCGCGACTCGGCCATCGCCGCCCTGACCACCGCCCGTGACGGCGGCACCGCCCCGAACCTGCTGCGCGGCACCGCCGCCGACGGTGGACTGGCGTTCCTGTTCACCGGCCAGGGTTCGCAGCGGCTCGGCATGGGTCGTGAGCTGTACGAGACGGTTCCCGTGTTCGCCGACGCGTTCGACGCGGTCTGCGCGCAGCTCGACCTGGACCGGCCGCTGCGGGACGTGGTGTTCGGCGACGCGGAGGCGTTGGACCGCACCGAGTACACGCAGCCCGCGCTGTTCGCCGTCGAGGTCGCGCTGTTCCGCACCCTCGAAGCCTGGGGCGTTCGGCCGGACCACGTGGCCGGGCACTCGATCGGCGAGATCGCCGCGGCCCACGTGGCCGGGGTGCTGTCCCTGGCCGATGCGGCGACGCTCGTCTCCGCCCGTGGCCGCCTGATGCAGGCGCTCCCGGCCGGTGGCGCGATGGTCGCTATCCAGGCGACTGAGGCGGAGGTGCTGCCCCACCTCACGGACCTGGTCTCCATCGCCGCCGTCAACGGCCCGAACGCCCTGGTCGTCGCCGGGGCCGAGGACCAGGTCGAGCAGGTGCTCGCGCACTTCGCCGACCGGAAGTCCAAGCGCCTCACCGTGTCGCACGCGTTCCACTCGCCGCTGATGGACCCGATGCTGGACGACTTCCGCGAGGTCGTCTCCGCACTCACCTTCTCCGCTCCGAAGATCCCGATGCCCGGCGACGTGACGGACCCGGAGCACTGGGTGCGCCACGTCCGCGGCACGGTCCGGTTCGCCGACGCCGTCACGAGCCTGGAGGGCAGGGGCGTCAGCACGTTCCTGGAGCTGGGCCCGGACGGGGTGCTCACCGCGATGGCCCAGGACAGCGTCACCGACGCGGCACTGGTCGCGGCGCAGCGCAAGGACCGCGCCGAGGTCACGACCCTGGTCCGGGCACTGGCCGCGCTGCACGTCCGCGGCGTCGCGGTCGACTGGGCCGCCTACTTCGCCCGCTCCGGCGCGCGGAAGGTGGACCTGCCGACCTACGCGTTCCAGCGCGACCGCTTCTGGCTCGACCCGAGCCCGGCCAAGGCCCCCGTGGTCGACGCCGAGTTCTGGGAGGCCGTCGAGAACGGCGACCTGACCTCGCTGAACCTCACCCTGGACGCGGACGCCGTCGACACGCTCTCGTCGTGGCACCGCTCGCGCCGCGAGCACAGCGCGGTCGACGGCTGGCGCTACCGGATCGACTGGACGCCCGTCACCCCGACCGGGGTCGTGGCAGGCCGCTGGCTGGTCACCGACCCCGAGCTGGCCGAAGGCCTGGCCGCCCGCGGTGTCGACGTCGTCACCGACGGCCCGTTCGACGGCGTGCTCGCGCTGACCAACGACGTCACCGAGGCGCTCGACCTGGTCAAGACCCACACCGCGAAGCTGTGGATCGCCACCCGCGGCGCGGTCGCCACCGGCCCGGCCGACACCGCCGCCGACCCGCACGCCGCCGAGGTGTGGGGCTTCGGCCGCGTCGCCGCGCTGGAGCACTCCGACCGCTGGGGTGGCCTGGTCGACCTGCCAGACACCCTGGACGCCAGGGCGTTCGACCGGATCGCCTCCATCCTGGGCGGCACGGAGGACCAGGTCGCCGTGCGCGGCTCGGTCGTCCACGCCCGCAGGCTCGTCGCGGCCCCGGCGGGCAGCGGCTCCGACTGGACGCCGCGCGGCACGGTCCTGGTGACCGGCGGCACGGGTGCCATCGGTCGCCACGTCACGGCGTGGCTCACCGAAGCAGGCGCCGAGCAGGTCGTGCTGGTCAGCCGCGGCGGGGGAGAAGTCCCCGGCGCCACGGTGGTCGCGTGCGACGTGACCGACCGCGACGCCCTGACCGCCGTGATCGCCGAGTACCCGCCGGACGCCGTGGTGCACCTCGCCGGGGTCGGCCAGGACACGGCGCTGGCGGACATGGACGCCGACGAGCTCGCCCACGTCATGGCCGCCAGGGTCGAGGGCGCCGTCAACCTGGACGCGCTGGTCGGTGAGGTGGACGCGTTCGTCCTCTTCTCCTCCACCTCCGGTGTCTGGGGCTCCGGCCGCCAGGGCGCGTACGCCGCGTCCGACGCCCACCTCGACGCGCTGGCCGAACGCCGCCGCGCCGACGGCCTCGCCGCCACCTCGGTGGCGTGGGGCCCGTGGGCCGGGGGAGCGATGACCCAGGAGGGCCGGGACGCGCTCAGCCGACGCGGGCTCCCCGCGCTGGCACCGGAGCAGGCGCTCGCGGCGCTGCGCCGGGCCGTCGGCCTCGGCGAGGCCACCGTCGTCGTCGCCGACGTCGACTGGACCCGCTTCGCCCCGGCGTTCACCGCCGCCCGGCCCAGCCCGCTGCTCAGCGCGCTGCCGGACGTGGTGGCGGCGCTGGAGACCCCGGCCGGGGACAACGACACCGGCCTGGTCGCCACGCTGACCGGGCTGTCGGAGAACGAGCAGCGGTCCCTGCTGGTCGACCTGGTCCGCACGCAGGTCGCCGACGTGCTCGGCTACTCCTCGCCGCAGGCCGTCGAACTCGGGGTCGCGTTCCGCGAACTCGGCTTCGACTCGCTCACGGCCGTGGAGCTGCGCGGCAAGCTCAACGACGTCACCGGGCTCCGCCTGCCCGCCACGCTGGTGTTCGACTACCCGAACCTGGCCGCGCTGTCGGCGTTCCTGCGCGACGAGCTGGTCGGCACCCGGCCGGAAGCCCTCACCGCCACCGCCACCGGGTTCACCAACGAGCCCATCGCGATCGTCGGCATGGGCCTGCGGCTGCCGGGCGGCATCGAGACGCCCGAACAGCTCTGGGAGCTGGTCACCTCGGGCAGCGACGCCATCTCGGACTTCCCGACCAACCGCGGCTGGGACCTGGCGAACCTGTTCGACCCGGACCCGGACCACGAGGGCACGTCCTACGTGACCCGAGGCGGGTTCCTGCACGACGCGGGCGAGTTCGACGCGGCCTTCTTCGGGGTCAACCCGCGTGAGGCCCTGGCCATGGACCCGCAGCAGCGGATGCTCCTCGAAACGTCCTGGGAGGCCGTGGAGCGCGCGGGCATCGACCCGGACTCGCTGCGCGGCAGCCGGACCGGCGTCTTCACCGGCACGAACGGCCAGGACTACGCGATGCAGACGTTCGAGCTGCCGCCCGGCATCGAGGGCTACCTCGGCACCGGCATCGCGGCCAGCGTCGTCTCCGGTCGCCTGTCCTACACGTTCGGCCTGGAAGGCCCGGCGGTCACCGTCGACACGGCGTGCTCCGCGTCGCTGGTCGCGATCCACCTGGCGGCTCAAGCACTGCGGGCAGGCGAGTGCGACCTGGCACTGGCCGGTGGCGCGTCGATGATGTCCACCCCCGGCGCGTTCATCGACTTCAGCCGCCAGCGCGGCCTCGCGGTCGACGGCACGTGCAAGTCGTTCGCCGCGGCGGCCGACGGCACGGCCTGGGGCGAGGGCGTCGGCATGCTCGTCGTCGAACGCCTGTCCGACGCGCAGCGCAACGGCCACGAGGTGCTCGCCGTCATCCGCGGCAGCGCCATCAACCAGGACGGCGCCTCCAACGGCCTCACCGCCCCGAACGGCCCGTCGCAGCAGAGGGTGATCCGGCAAGCGCTTGCGGCCGCCGGACTGTCCACGACGGACGTCGACGTGGTGGAGGCCCACGGCACCGGCACGAAGCTCGGCGACCCGATCGAGGCCCAGGCGATCCTGTCGACCTACGGCCAGGACCGGGAGACCCCGCTGCTGCTGGGCTCGCTGAAGTCCAACATCGGCCACACGCAGGCCGCGTCCGGTGTCTCCGGCATCATCAAGATGGTGCTGGCCCTCCAGCACGGCATCGCACCGAAGACCCTGCACGTGGACGAGCCGTCGCCGCAGATCGACTGGACCTCCGGGTCGGTGGAGCTGCTGACGGAGGCCGCGTCCTGGCCGGAGACCGGGCGTCCGCGCCGGGCCGCCGTCTCGTCGTTCGGCATGAGCGGCACCAACGCCCACGCGATCATCGAGCAGGCGCCGAAGGCGGACCTCGTGGTCGAGACGGCTACCAGCACGCTGCCGGCACTGCCGGTGGTGCTCGCGGCGAAGTCGGCGGAAGCCCTGAAGGACCAGGCGGAACGGCTGCGCGAGCACGTGGCGACCAACGACGTCGACCTGACCGACCTGGCGTACTCGTTGCTCACCAGCAGGTCCGGCCTCACCCACCGCGCCGTCGTGGTGGCGGGGGAGACCGACGAACTGCTCGACGGTCTCGCGACCGTGTCCGCCGGTGACGCCGTGGTCGAGGGCAAACTCGCGGTGCTGTTCACCGGTCAGGGCAGCCAGCGGGTCGGCATGGGTCGCGAGCTGCACGCCGCGTTCCCGGTGTTCGCGAAGGCGTTCGACGAGATCGCCGCCCTGGTCGACATCCGGATCGACGACGAGGAGACCCTCAACCGCACGGAGTTCACCCAGCCCGCGATCTTCGCGGTCGAGGTGGCGCTCTACCGCCTCTTCGAGTCGTGGGGCGTGGAGCCCGACTTCCTGGGCGGCCACTCCATCGGCGAGATCGCCGCGGCCCACGTGGCCGGTGTCCTGTCCCTCCAGGACGCGGCCACGCTCGTCGGCGAACGCGGTCGCCTCATGCAGGCCCTGCCCGCCGGCGGCGCGATGGTGGCTCTCCAGGCCACCGAGGAAGAAGTGCTGCCCCTGCTCACCGACGCCGTCTCCATCGCGGCGATCAACGGACCCACGTCGATCGTCGTCGCGGGTGCGGAAGACGCGGTGCGGCAGGTCGTCGGGGCGTTCCCCGACCGGAAGTCCAAGCGGCTGGCCGTGTCCCACGCGTTCCACTCGCCGCTCATGGAGCCGATGCTGGACGAGTTCCGCGAGGTCGTCGGCGAGCTGACCTTCACCCAGCCCAGCATCCCGATGCTCGGTGACGTGACCGACCCGGAGCACTGGGTGCGGCACGTGCGGGACGCGGTGCGGTTCGCCGACACCGTGACCACCCTCGAAGGCCAGGGCGTGAAGACGTTCCTGGAGCTGGGTCCGGACGCGGTGCTCACCGCGATGGGGGCCGACAGCGTCACCGACGCCGTGCTCGTCCCGGCGCTGCGCAAGGGCCGGGACGAGGTCCGCACCCTGCTGACGGCACTCGGCCGGGTCCACGCCCGCGGCGGCGCGGTCGACTGGGCGGCCTTCTTCGCCGGAACCGCCGCGAAGCGGGTCGACCTGCCCACCTACGCGTTCCAGCACCAGCACTTCTGGCTGGACTCGCAGCCGTGGCCGACCACGACGGCCTCCACCGAGGTCTCCGAGGTCGACGCCCAGTTCTGGGCCGCCGTCGACAGCGAGGACCTGGCGTCGCTCGGCGCCGACATCGACCCGTCCACGCCGTTCGGCGACGCTCTGCCGGTGCTGGCGTCGTGGCGCAAGCAGCGCGGCGACAACGCCGCGGTGGAAGGCTGGCGCTACCAGGTCGAGTGGAAGTCGGTCCCGCAGGAGAAGGCGAGCGCGTCCGGCCGCTGGCTGGCCGTCGTGCCCGCCGGGCAGGCCGAGCACGCCGTGCTGGCAGGCCTGAGCGCCCGTGGTGTGGAGGTCGTGCCCGTCGAGTGCGAGGCCGACACCGACCGCACGGGCCTCACCACCCTGCTGGAGAAGGCGATGACCGACGGTCCCGCCGAGGGTGTGCTGGCCATCGGAACCACGGCCACCACGACCGTGCTGACCGTGCAGGCGCTCGGTGACGCCGGGATCGAGGCCCCGCTGTGGGTCGCGACCCGCGGCGCGGTGTCCACGGGCCGGTCCGACGGCGTCGTCGACCCGACCCAGTCCACGATCTGGGGCACCGGCTACGTGATCGGCCTGGAGCACCCCGAGCGCTGGGGTGGTCTGCTCGACCTGCCGGAGAAGCTGACCGACAAGGCCCTCGACCGGATCGCGAGCGTGCTCGTCGGCTCCGAGGACCAGGTCGCCGTCCGCTCGTCCGGCGTGTTCGGCCGACGGCTGGCGCACGCGCGGGCCGCGACCGGCCTGTCCGACTGGTCGCCGCGCGGCACGGTCCTGGTCACCGGCGGTACGGGTGCCCTGGGCACCAGGGTCGCCCGCTGGCTGGCCGCGGAGGGCGCCGAGCACCTCGTGCTCACGTCCCGGCGCGGCCCCAGCGCCCCCGGCGCGGCCGAGCTGGCCGCCGAGCTGGAGGCGCTGGGCACGAAGGTCACCATCGCCGCCTGCGACGTGGCCGACCGCGACTCGCTGTCGACCCTGCTCACCGAGTTCCCGCCGAACGCCGTGGTCCACGCGGCCGGTGCGGACCACTACGGGGCCATCGCCGACCACGACCTGGGCACGTTCGACGAGGTCCTGTCCGCGAAGGTCGCGGGCGCGGTCCTGCTGGACGAGCTGCTGGCGGACGCCGACCTGGACGCCTTCGTGGTGTTCTCCTCCATCGCGGGCACCTGGGGTTCGGGTGGCCAGTCGGCCTACTCGGCGGCCAGCGCGTTCCTCGACGGCCTGGCGGAGTCCCGCCGGGCACGGGGACTGGTCGCGACCTCGGTGTCCTGGGGTCCGTGGGCCGAGAGCGGCATGGCGACCGTCGGCGACACCGAGGAGCACCTGCGCCGTCGCGGCCTGATCGCGATGCCGCCCGCGCTCACGCTCAGCGCCCTGGAGAAGGCCATCCGCTCCGGCGAGACCACGGTGACCGTGGTCGACATCGAGTGGGACAGGTTCGCCCCGGCGTTCACCATGGCCCGGCCCAGCCCGTTCCTCGGCGACCTGCCCGAGGTGCGCGCGGCCCTGGAGGAGACCGCCCCCGCGGCCGGTGAGGAGTCCGACCTGGTCGGGAGGCTCGCCGCGCTGTCCGAGGTCGAGCAGCACGCGCTGCTGGTCGACCTGGTCCGCGGGCAGGTCGCGACCGTCCTGGGCCACGGCTCGGCGGACGCGGTCGCCAAGGACAAGGCGTTCTCCGACCTCGGCTTCGACTCGCTCACGGCCGTGGAACTGCGCAACACCCTGACCAGCGCCACCGGGCTCAAGCTCCCGGCGACCCTGGTGTTCGACCACCCCAGTGCCGAACCGCTCGCGAAGTTCCTGCACTCCCAGCTCGTCGTCGGCGGCGCCGCGGTGCCGGTCCTCGACGAACTCGACAAGTTGGAGGCCGTGCTCGCCGCCGCCACCCCGGACACGCTCACCCGGACCAAGATCACGATCAAGCTCCAGTCGCTCGTGTCCCAGTGGAACTCGGGCAAGGCCGCCCAGAAGGAGGCGACCGGGACCACGAGCGGTCTGGACGACGCGTCCGACGACGAGCTGTTCGCCCTCATCAACAAGCAGCTCGGGAAGTAGGCGCCCCACCCCTGCCGCCCCCTCGCCACCCCCTCCGACCTGGTCGGAGGGGGTAGCGGTGCTGGGGAGAACCCGGTTTTCAGGCCCTTTCCTCAGGGGCCGGTAGGGGCGCGCTAGGGGTTGAGGGGGGTTGGGGCCACGGACAGAATCGTTTCGTGAGCTGAAGTGTGCCAAGCGCTTCTGAATTCACGACGATCTCATTCTCCTGCGCCGGAGAAACCCTGTCGTCCGTAGCGAAGAGGTGCTCTTAAATGGCGAATGAAGACACGCTCCGGGAGTATCTCAAACTGGTGACGGCGGATCTCCAGACCACCCGGCAGCGTCTTCAGGAGTTGGAGGAAGGCAACCAGGAGCCGATCGCGATCGTGGCGATGAGCTGCCGTTACCCCGGCGGTGTCCGCTCGCCCGAGGATCTGTGGCGGCTGGTCGAGTCCGGCGGCGACGCCATTTCCCCGCTCCCCGACGACCGCGGCTGGGGCACCGAAAACGGTGTTTTCGCCGTGGAGGGTGGCGGGTTCCTCTATGACGCGGCCGATTTCGAGCCCGCGTTCTTCGGAATTTCCCCGCGTGAAGCACTGGCCATGGACCCCCAGCAGCGGCTGCTGCTGGAAACGACGTGGGAAGTGTTCGAGCGGGCCGGAATCGACCCCAGGTCCCTGCGCGGCAGCCAGACCGGTGTGTTCATCGGTGGCAGCGCCATGGGCTACGGCATCGGCCTGACCGAGGTCCCCGACGAGGTCGCGGGCCACCTGCTCACGGGCGCGGCCCCCAGCGTCCTGTCCGGCCGCCTCTCCTACACGTTCGGCCTCGAAGGCCCGGCCGTCACGGTCGACACCGCCTGCTCCTCCTCCCTCACCGCGCTGCACCTCGCCGCCACCGCGCTGCGCAACGGCGAGTGCTCCATCGCGCTCGCGGGCGGCGTCATGGTGATGAGCACCCCCGCCGTGTTCGCCGAGTTCGGCAAGCAGGGCGGGCTCTCCCCGGACGGCCGCTGCCGCGCGTTCTCCGACGACGCGGACGGCACCGGCTGGTCCGAGGGCGTCGGCCTGCTGCTCGTCGAGAAGCTGTCCGACGCGCGGCGCAACGGCCACGAGGTCCTCGCGGTCGTGCGCGGCAGCTCGGTCAACCAGGACGGCGCGTCCAACGGCCTGACCGCCCCCAACGGCCCGTCGCAGCAGCGGGTGATCCTCCAGGCCCTGGCCAACGCCGGTCTGGCCCCCGCCGACGTGGACGTGGTGGAAGCCCACGGCACCGGCACCCGCCTCGGCGACCCGATCGAGGCGCAGGCCATCCTCTCCACCTACGGCCAGGACCGCGAGCGCCCGGTGCTGCTGGGCTCGCTCAAGTCCAACATCGGCCACACCCAGTCCGCGGCCGGCGTCGCGGGCGTCATCAAGATGGTCATGGCCATCCGCCACGGTCTGGCTCCCAGGACGCTGCACGCCGACGAGCCGTCGCACCAGGTCGACTGGGACGCGGGTTCGCTGGAGATCCTGACCGAGGCCCGCCCGTGGCCCGAGACCGGCAACCCGCGCCGCGCGGGCGTCTCGTCGTTCGGCGTCAGCGGCACCAACGCCCACGTCGTGATCGAGCAGGCGCCCGCCGCCGAGCCGGTCGAGGTCCGGCGCGCGGGCCGCGAGGTGCTGCCGTGGCTGCTGGCCGCGCGCACCGAGGACGGGCTGCGCGAGCAGGCCCGCCGCCTGCGCGACCACCTCGCCGCCGCCGACCCCCACCTCGACGACGTGGCCTTCTCCCTGGCGACGACCCGCACCGCGCTCGCCCACCGCGCGGTCGTGGTCGGCGCCGACGCCCCCGCCCTGCACGCCGGCCTGGACGCGCTGGTCGACGGCGGCGCGGCGGCGAACCTCCAGCGCGGCACCGTCACCGACGGCGGCCTCGCGGTCCTGTTCACCGGGCAGGGCAGCCAGCGGCTCGGCATGGGCCGCGAGCTGCACGACGCGTTCCCGGTGTTCGCGCAAGCCTTCGACGCCGTGTGCGCCGAGTTCGACGGCCCGGTGCGCGAGGCGGTGTTCGGCGACGACGCCGCCGCGCTGGACCGGACCGGCACGACCCAGCCCGCGCTGTTCGCGATCGAGGTGGCGCTCTACCGCCTCGTCGAGTCGTGGGGCGTGAGGCCGGAGTTCCTGGCCGGGCACTCGATCGGCGAGCTGGCCGCCGCCCACGTGGCCGGTGTCCTGTCCCTGGAGGACGCCGCGACGCTGGTCGAGGCGCGTGGCCGGTTGATGCAGGCGCTGCCGACCGGCGGCGCGATGGTGGCGCTCCAGGCCACCGAGGAGGAAGTCCTCACGGTCATTGGTAACGACGTTTCTATTGCCGCGGTCAACGGCCCCGACTCGATCGTCCTCGCGGGCGACGAGGACGCCGTCCTCGCGGTGGTCGCCCGGTTCCCGGACCGGAAGTCCAAGCGGCTCAGCGTCTCCCACGCGTTCCACTCGGCGCACATGGACGCCATGCTCGACGACTTCCGCGCGGTGGCGGCGCGGCTGACCTACTCCTCGCCCACCATCCCGATCGTCTCCACGGCCACCGGCCGGGTCGCGACCGCCGTCGAGCTGTGCTCCGCCGACCACTGGGTCTCCCACGTGCGCGACGCGGTCCGGTTCGCCGACGCCGTCCGCACGCTGGAAGGCCAGGGCGTGTCGACGTTCCTGGAGCTGGGCCCCGACGCCGTGCTCACCGCGATGGGCGCCGACAGCGTCGAGAAGGCCGTGCTGGTCCCGGCGCTGCGCAAGGACCGCCCCGAGGTCTCGGCCATCACCACCGCGCTCGCCGCGCTGCACGTGCGGGGCACCCGGATCGACTGGGCCGCCTACTTCGACGGCACCGGCGCCCGCCGCGTCGACCTGCCGACCTACGCGTTCGACCGCCAGCGCCTGTGGCTGGAGGACAACGGCTCGGTCGGCGACGTGACCTCCGCGGGCCTGTCGGCCGCCGGGCACCCGCTGCTCGCCGCGGTCCTGCCGATGCCCGACGGCGGCGTGCTGTTCACCGCGCGCCTCTCGGTCGCCACGCACGCCTGGCTGGCCGACCACGTCGTCGCGGACAACGTGGTCGTGCCCGGCACCGCGCTGGTGGAGCTGGCGATCCGCGCGGGCGACCAGGTCGGCTGCGGCCACCTGGAGGAGCTGCTGCTCCAGGCCCCGCTGGTCGTCCCGGCCCAGGGCGGCATCAGCCTGCACGTCGAGCTGGACGCCGAGCCCGGCCGCCGGATGATCACCGTCTACTCCCGCACCGATGACGACGACGCCGCGTGGGTCGTGCACGCGACCGGCGTCCTCACCGACGAGACCACGGCCCCCGCGTTCGAGCTGGCGCAGTGGCCGCCCGCCGGAGCCGTTCCCCTCGACCTGACCGGCCTCTACGAGGACCTCGCCGTCGGCGGTCTGCGCTACGGCCCGGTGTTCCGCGGGCTGGTGAACGCCTGGCGCGGCGGCGGCGACGTGTACGCCGAAGTCGTGCTGCCCGAGGCGGAACAGCGTCGGGCGGGCGCGTTCGGCGTCCACCCGGCGTTGCTCGACTCCGTCCTGCACACCCTGGGCATCGCCGACGGCGACGCCCAGGAGCAGAGCGGCCCGGCGTCGCTGCCGTTCTCCTGGACCGGCGTGAGCCTGTTCGCCGCCGGGGCCGAGACGCTGCGCGCCCGCGTTTCCCCGTCGCCGCAGGGGGACGGCATCTCGGTGGACGTCGCCGACGGCACCGGTTCACCGGTCGCCCGCGTCGACTCGCTGGTGCTGCGCCCGATCAGCGGCGAGCAGTTCACCCGAGCGGGCGGCGGCACCGACTCGCTCTACCGGGTCGACTGGACGCCGGTGACCACCGAGGCCGCGTCGGTGGAGGACGTGACGATCCTGCACGTCGCCGACTCGGCCGACGTGCACACCGTGACCGCGGAACTGCTCACGGGACTCAAGTCCTTCGTGGACGGTGAGCGCACCGAGGAGTCCGTGCTGGTCGTCGTGACCAGCCACGCCGTCGCCGCGCTGCCCGGCGAGGACGTCACCGTCCCCGCCCAGTCCTCGGCGTCCGGCCTGGTGCGCTCCGCGCAGTCCGAGCACCCCGGCGCGATCGTGCTGGTGGACCTGGACGACGTGGCCGCGCTCGACGCGGTCCTGCCCGCCGTGCTGGGCGCGAACGAGCTGGAGGTCGCGGTCCGCGCGGGCACGTTGTACGCCCCGCGCCTGGTCCGCGCGAACTCGGGTTCGATCGCCCCCTCCGCCACGGACTCCGCCTGGCGCCTGGACTTCACCGCCCCCGGCACGGTCGACAACCTCACCACCATCCCCTGGCCCCACGCCGAGTCGGCGCTGGAGCCCGGCGAGGTCCGCATCGCGATGCGCGCCGCGGGCGTCAACTTCCGCGACGTGATGAACGTGCTCGGCATGTACCCCGGCGACGCCGGGATCATGGGCCTGGAAGGCGCGGGCGTCGTGCTGGAGGTCGGTCCCGGTGTGGACGACCTCGCCGTCGGCGACCGGGTCATGGGCATGGTCGACGCCGCGTTCGGCCCCGTCGTGATCGCCGACCGCCGCAAGGTCTGCCCGATCCCGGACGGCTGGTCGTTCACCCAGGCCGCGGGCGTGCCGCTGGTGTTCCTCACCGCGCTCTACGCCCTGGAGGACCTGGGCGGCCTCAAGTCCGGCGAGTCGATCCTCGTCCACGCCGCCGCCGGTGGTGTCGGCATGGCCGCCACCCAGATCGCGAAGCACCTGGGCGCCGAGGTCTACGGCACCGCGAGCAAGGGCAAGTGGGACGCGCTGCGGGCCGCCGGGATCGCCGACGACCACATCGCCTCCTCCCGCACCACCGACTTCGAGCACGAGTTCACCATCGCCACCGACGGCCGGGGCGTGGACGTCGTCCTCAACGCCCTGTCCGGCGAGTTCGTGGACGCCTCGCTGCGCCTGCTGGCGCAGGGCCACGGCGGCCGGTTCCTGGAGATGGGCAAGACCGACGTGCGGCGCCCCGACGAGGTCGCCCGGCAGCACCTCGACGTGGAGTACACCGCGTTCGACCTGATCGAGGCCGGACCGGACCGCATCGGCGAGCTGCTGACCCGCCTGCACGGCTGGTTCGCCGACGGCTCGCTGTCGCCGCTGCCCGTGACGACGTGGGACGTCCACCGCGCCCCGGAGGCGTTCCGCTTCCTCGGCCAGGCCAAGCACACCGGCAAGGTCGTGCTGACCATCCCGACCCCGCTCGACCCGAACGGCTCGGTGCTGATCACCGGCGGCACCGGGGGACTGGGCGCGCTCGTGGCCCGGCACCTCGTCGCCGAGCACGGTGTGCAGCACCTGGTCCTGACCTCCCGCCGCGGCGCGGACGCCCCCGGCGCCCGCGAACTGGCCGACGAGCTGATCGGCCTCGGCGCGACCGTCGACCTGGCGGCGTGCGACGTCGCCGACCACGCCGCCGTCGCGGCCCTGCTCAAGGGGATCGAGCACCCGCTGACCGGCGTGGTGCACGCGGCGGGCGTGCTCGCCGACGGCGTCCTCGACTCGCTCACCCCGGAGCGGCTGTCCGCCGTGCTCGGCCCGAAGGCGGACGCCGCGGCCCACCTGCACGAGCTGACCGCCGACGCGGACCTGGCGATGTTCGTCGTCTTCTCCTCGTCCTCCGGCCTGTTCGGCGGTGCGGGGCAGGCGAACTACGCCGCGGCCAACACCTTCCTCGACGGGCTCGCCGTGCACCGCCGCCACCGCGGCCTCCCGGCGGTCTCGCTGGCCTGGGGCCCGTGGGACCAGACCGCGGGCATGGGCTCGACGCTGTCCGACGCGGACTTCGCCCGCATGGCCCGCTCGGGGATGCCCGCGCTGGCCGCGGCCGACGGCCTGGCGCTGTTCGACCTGGCCCGCGCCACCGACGACGCCCTGCTCGCGCCGGTCAAGCTGGACCTCGCGACGCTGCGCGACTCGGGTGAGGTCCACCCGCTGCTGCGCGGCCTGGTCCGTGCCCCGGCCCGGCGCGCGGCGGCCACCACCGCGGGCAAGGCCGAACCGGCCTCCTGGTCGCAGCGGCTCGCGGGCAGGACCAAGGCCGAGCAGGACGAACTGCTGCTGGACCTCGTGGTCGGGCAGGTCGCGACCGTGCTCGGCTACGAGTCGGCGCTGGACATCAAGCCCACGCTGGCGTTCAAGGAACTCGGCTTCGACTCGCTGTCGGCGGTGGAGCTGCGCAACACGCTCAGCGCCGCCACCGGCGTGAAGCTGCCCGCGACGCTGGTCTTCAACTACCCCAACGCGATCGAGCTGGCCGCCCACCTGCGCGTGGAGCTGGCGGGCGACGACAGCACGGCCGCGACGCTCCTGGACGACCTCGACCGCCTGGAACTCGCGTTCGGCGAGGTCGGCGCGGACGACCCGATGCGCACCAAGATCACCAGCCGGTTGCAGCGCGTGCTGGCCAAGTGGAACGGCGGCTCCTCGGAGGAGAGCGCCGGAAAGGCCACTTTGGACGAGGCGGGCTACGACGAGCTGTTCGACTTCATCGACAACAACCTCAGCTCCTCGTGATCACCCCCAACCCGCCTGCACCGCTGTAGAGGAGACGACTCGAATGGCCAACGAAGACAAGGTCCTCGCCTACCTGCGAAAGGTGACGAGCGAGCTCGACGACGCGAAGCGGAAGCTGCGCGAGCTCGACCGCGAGGGCCAGGAGCCCATCGCGATCGTCGGCATGGGCTGTCGTTTTCCCGGCGGTGTGTCGTCCCCCGACGAGCTGTGGCGGTTCGTGGAGTCCGGCGGTGACGCGATCGGCGGCATGCCGGGCGACCGCGGCTGGGAGCTGAACCTCGACGACGACCCGGAGGCCGCGGGCAGCGCGTACGTGGCCGACGGCGGCTTCCTGCACGACGCCGCCCAGTTCGACGCGAACTTCTTCGGCATCAGCCCCCGCGAGGCCCTGGCGATGGACCCGCAGCAGCGGGTGCTGCTGGAGGCGTCGTGGGAGACGCTGGAGCACGCGGGCATCGACCCGCACACCCTGCGCGGCAGCCAGACCGGCGTGTTCGTCGGCGCCGCCCAGTACCAGTACGGCAACGCCGCCGAGACCGCCGACGCCGAGGACGGCGTCGAGGGCTACCTGCTCACCGGCAACGCCACCAGCGTCGCGTCCGGCCGCATCTCCTACACCCTGGGCCTGGAGGGCCCGGCCGTCACGATCGACACCGCGTGCTCCTCCTCGCTGGTCGCGCTGCACTGGGCCATCCAGGCGCTGCGCTCCGGCGAGTGCACGCTCGCGCTCGCGGGCGGTGTCGCGGTCATGGCGACCCCCGGCATGTTCGTCGAGTTCTCCCGCCAGCGCGGCCTGTCCACCGACGGCCGCTGCAAGGCGTTCTCCGCCGACGCCGACGGCACCGGCTGGGCCGAGGGCGTCGGCATGCTCGCCGTCGAGAAGCTGTCCGACGCGCGCCGCAACGGCCACCGGGTCCTCGCGATCGTGCGCGGCTCCGCCATCAACCAGGACGGCGCGTCCAACGGCCTGAGCGCCCCCAACGGCCTCGCCCAGGAGCGCGTCATCGCGCAGGCGCTGGCCTCCGGCAGGCTCTCACCGTCCGATGTGGACGCCGTCGAGGCGCACGGCACCGGCACCAAGCTCGGCGACCCGATCGAGGCGCAGGCGCTGCTCGCCGCGTACGGCCAGGACCGCGAGACCCCGCTGCTGCTGGGCTCGTTCAAGTCCAACATCGGCCACGCCCAGGCCGCCGCCGGTGTCGCCGGTGTCATCAAGATGGTCATGGCGATCCGCAACGGCGTCGTCCCGAAGACCCTGCACGCCGAGAACCCCACCCCGCACGTCGACTGGGCCTCCGGAGCCGTCGAGCTGGTCACCGAGACCACGCCGTGGCCCGAGACCGGCCGCCCGCGCCGCGCCGCCGTCTCGTCGTTCGGCATCAGCGGCACCAACGCCCACACGATCATCGAGCAGGCGCCCGAAGCCGCGAACAGCGGCTTCGGAAGTTCTGATCCTTCCCAGCCCGTCGTGGGGACTCTTGAGCGAAAGCCGCTCCCCGTCGTCCCGCTGCTGCTGTCGGCCAAGACGTCCGACGCGCTGCGCGCCCAGGCCGCCCGGCTCGTCGCCCTGATCGAGGACGACGTCGACCTGACCGACGTCGCCTACTCGCTGGCCACCAGGCGTTCCCGCTTCGACCACGCCGCCGTGCTGGTCGGCGACGACCGCGCCGAGCTGGCCGCGGGCCTGCGCGCCTTCGCCGAGGACGGCCCCGTCACCGACCTCGTGCGCGGCACCGCCGACGTGCGCGGCAAGACCGCCTTCGTCTTCCCCGGCCAGGGTTCGCAGTGGGCGGGCATGGCCGGTGAGCTGCTCGACTCCTCCCCGGTGTTCGCCGCCCGCATCGCCGAGTGCGAGCAGGCCCTGTCCGCGCACGTCGACTGGTCGCTGACCGCCGTGCTGCGCGCCGAGGACGGCGCGCCGGGCCTCGACCGCGTGGACGTCGTGCAGCCCGCGCTGTTCTCCGTCATGGTGTCGCTCGCGGCGCTGTGGCAGTCCCACGGGATCAAGCCCGACGCCGTCATCGGCCACTCGCAGGGCGAGATCGCCGCCGCGTGCGTGGCGGGCGCGCTCTCCCTGGAGGACGCCGCCCTCGTGGTCGCCCTGCGCGGCAAGGCGCTCATCGCCCTGGCGGGCAAGAGCGGCATGGCCTCGGTCGGCCTGCCCCTCGCCGACCTGCGCGAGCGGATCGCCGGCGTGGACGGCGTGACGATCGCGACCATCAACGGCCCGCGCTCCGTCACGCTCTCCGGCGAGCCCGAGGTGCTGGACCGCCTGGTCGCCGAGCTGGAGGCCGAGGGCCTGCGCGCCCGGCGCATCCGCGTCGACTACGCCTCGCACTCGCCGGTCGTGGAGATCATCCGTGACGAGGTCCTGGCCGCGCTCGCGCCGATCACCCCGCGCGCCACCACGATCCCGATGTTCTCCTCCGTGACCGGCGAACTGGTCGACGGCGCCGAGCTGGACGCCGAGTACTGGTACGGCAACGCGCGCGGCACGGTCGTCTTCGCCCCGACGGTCGAGGACATGATCGGCCGGGGCTTCCGGTCGTTCGTGGAGGTCAGCCCGCACCCGGTGCTCACCATGCCGGTGCAGGACATGCTCGACGACGCCGAGGTCACCGGTCTCGCCCTCGGGTCGCTGCGCCGCGACCAGGGCGGCCTCCGCCGCTTCCTCGCGTCGCTGGCCGAGGCGCACGTCCGCGGCCTGCCCGTGGACTGGCCCGCGCTGTTCGACGGCTCCGGCGCCCGCGCCGTCGAGCTGCCCACCTACGCCTTCCAGCACCGCCGCTACTGGATGATCGGCGGCACCTCGTCCGTCGTGGACGTCACCGCCGCCGGTCTCGGCGAGGCCGACCACCCGCTGCTCGGCGCGGTCGTGGACCTGTCCGACGACGACGGCGGTGTGGTGTTCACCGGCCGCGTGTCCGTCGGCACCCACCCGTGGCTCGCCGACCACGTCGTGTCCGGCCTGGTGTTCGTGCCCGGCACCGCGTTCGTGGACCTCGCGATCCGCGCCGCCGACCACGTCGGCTGCGCGCTGCTGGACGAGCTGACCGTGCAGGCGCCGCTGGTGCTGCCCGAGCACGGGGCCGTGCAGCTCCAGGTCGCCGTCGCCGAGGCCGACCCGTCCGGCCGCCGCTCGTTCACCATCTCCGCCCGCCAGGACGAGGGCGCCTGGGTCCGGCACGCGACCGGCACCCTCGCGCCGTCGTCGCTCGGCGAGCGGGCCGACCTGACGACGTGGCCGCCCGCGGGCGCGGAGTCCGTCGACCTGGACGGTCTCTACGAGGCCCTCGCGGCCGGTGGCCTGCACTACGGCCCGGTGTTCCAGGGCCTGCGCGCGGTGTGGCGCGACGGCGACGCCGTCTACGCCGAGGCCGCGCTGCCCGAGGGCACCGACGTCGACGGTTTCGGCCTGCACCCCGCGCTGCTGGACGCCTCGCTGCACGCCATCGCGCACGGCGAGTTCCTCAGCTCCGCCGACGGCCCGTGGCTGCCGTTCTCCTGGAGCGGCGTCGAACTGGTCGCCGCCGGTGCCACCGCGCTGCGGGTCCGCATCACCCGCGCGGGCACCGACGCCGTCTCGCTGCTCGTCGCCGACGGCGCGGGCCAGCCGGTCGCGTCCGTGGAATCCCTGGTCCTGCGGGCGATCTCCACCGACCAGCTCAGCGCCGTCCGCTCCACGACCTCCGAGTCGCTGTTCACGCTCACCTGGATCCCGGTCACCGACGGTGCCGACGACGAGTCGCCCGCCGTGGTCATCCCGGTGCGCGGCACCAACGACGTCGACTCGGTCCACTCCACCGCGCACTCCGTGCTCCAGCTCGTGCAGGAGTGGCTGGGCGGCGACCACGCCGAACGCCTGGTGCTGGTCACCTCCAACGCCGTCTCCACGAGCGGTGAGGACGTGCTCGACCTCGCCGCCGCCGCGGCCCGCGGCCTCGTCCGCTCCGCGCAGTCGGAGAACCCCGGCCGCATCCTGCTGGTCGACACCGACGGCCTGCCGTCGTCGGAGTCGGCGCTGAGCATCGCGCTCGCCGCCGACGAGTCCGAGGTCGTCATCCGCGACGGCGTCGTGCTCGCTCCCCGTCTGGCGAGGGCCGTTCCCGCCGGTGAGGCCCCCGTCGTCGACGGCGCGGTCCTCGTCACGGGCGGCACCGGCGGACTGGGCGCGCTGCTCGCCAAGCACCTCGTCACCGCCTACGGCGTGCGCGACCTGGTCCTGACCTCCCGCCGCGGCCCGGACGCCGACGGCGCCGCCGACCTGCTGTCCGAGCTGGCCGGGTTGGGCGCCGACGCCCGGATCGTCGCCTGCGACGCCGCCGACCGCGACGCGCTCGCCGCCGTGCTGGCCGACATCCGGACCGGGCACCGCCTCGCGGGCGTCGTGCACGCGGCCGGTGTGCTCGACGACGGGATCTTCGCCTCCCTGACGCCGGAGCGGGTCGACGCCGTGCTGCGGCCCAAGGTCGACGCCGCCTGGCACCTGCACGACCTCACCGCCGACGACGACCTGGCGCTGTTCGTCTCCTTCTCCTCCGCCGCGGGCGTGCTCGGCTCGCCCGGCCAGGGCAACTACGCCGCCGCGAACGCGTTCCTCGACGCCCTCACCGCTCACCGCCGCGCCCTCGGGCTGCCCGGCGTCTCGCTGGCCTGGGGCCTGTGGGAGCGCGCAAGCGGCATGTCCGGCGCGATGGGCTCCAGTGGCCAGGACCGCCTGTCGCGCGGCGGGTTCAGCGCGCTGACCGACGCCGAGGGTCTGGCGCTGTTCGACACCGCGCTCACCACCGGCGACGACCTGCTGCTGCCGGTGCGCGTCACGCTGAGCGCCCTCAAGGCCGCCGACGGCTCCGTGCCCCGCCTGTGGCGCGGGCTCGTCCGCACCACCACCCGCCGCAGGGCGACCGCCGCCGACGAGGCCGCCGTCGCGGGTCTCGCCGGTCGGCTGGCCGCGCTGCCCGAGGCCGAGCGGCTGCCCGAGGTGCTGGAGATCGTCCGCGCCTACGTCGCCGCCGTGCTCGGCTACGGCTCCGGCTCCGAGGTGGACGCGAGCCGCGCGTTCAAGGAGCTGGGCTTCGACTCGCTGACCGCCGTCGAGTTCCGCAACCAGCTCTCCGCCGCGACCGGCCTCCGCCTGCCCGCGACGCTGGTGTTCGACTACCCGACCTCCGCCGTGCTCACCGACTTCCTCTGCGGCGAACTGCTCGGCACCGTGCCCGCCGAGGTCGTCGCGAAGCCCGCCGCCCGCAAGAACACCGACGAGCCCCTCGCCATCGTGTCGATGGCCTGCCGCTTCCCCGGCGGCATCGCCTCGCCGGAGGACCTGTGGCAGGTCATGACGGACGGCGTGGACGCGATCTCGCCGTTCCCGACCGACCGCGGCTGGGACCTCGACCTGCTGCGCCAGGCGCTGGACTCGACCGAGGCCGGGTTCCTGCACAACGCCAGCTCGTTCGACTCCGCGTTCTTCGGCATCACGCCCCGCGAGGCCGTCGCGATGGACCCGCAGCAGCGGCTGCTGCTGGAGGTCTCCTACGAGACGTTCGAGCGCGCGGGCATCGACCCGGCCACGCTGCGCGGCAGCAAGACCGGTGTGTTCACCGGCCTGATGTACCACGACTACGTCAACGGCCTGACCACGATCCCGGAGGAGGTGTCCGGCTACCTGGGCACCGGCAACTCCGGCAGCGTCGCGTCCGGCCGCGTCTCCTACACCTTCGGCCTGGAGGGCCCGGCCGTCACGATCGACACGGCCTGCTCCTCCTCGCTGGTCGCGCTGCACGTGGCCACGCAGTCGCTGCGCAGCGGCGAGTGCGACATGGCGCTGGTCGGCGGGGTCGCCGTCATGGCGACCCCCGGCACGTTCGTCGACTTCGCCAGCCAGGGCGGCATGGCCCCCAACGGCCGCTGCAAGCCGTTCGCCGCCGCCGCCGACGGCGCCACCTGGTCCGAGGGCATCGGCCTGCTGCTCGTGGAGCGGCTGTCCGACGCACAGCGCAACGGCCACCAGGTGCTCGCGCTGGTGCGCGGCTCCGCCGTGAACCAGGACGGCGCGTCCAACGGCCTGACCGCCCCGAACGGTCCGTCGCAGCAGCGGGTCATCAAGGCCGCGCTCGCCGACGCCGGACTGTCCACCCAGGACGTCGACGTGGTGGAGGGCCACGGCACCGGCACGAAGCTGGGCGACCCGATCGAGGCGCAGGCGCTGCTGGCCACCTACGGCCAGGACCGCGAGCGCCCGCTGCTGCTCGGCGCGCTGAAGTCCAACCTGGGCCACACGCAGGCCGCCGCCGGTGTCGCGGGCATCATCAAGATGGTGCTGGCCATGCGCCACGGCGTCCTGCCCCGCACGCTGCACACCGACGCGCCGACCCCGCAGGTCGACTGGACCGCCGGTGACGTCGAGCTGATCACCGAGCAGGTCGGGTGGCCGACGACCGGCCACCCGCGCCGCGCGGGCGTCTCCTCGTTCGGCATCGGTGGCACCAACGCCCACACGATCATCGAGCAGGCGCCCGAAGCCGGGAACAGCGGCTTCGGAAGTCCTGGTCCCTCCCGGCCCGTCGGTGGGACCAAGGCTTCCCCGCCGGTCACGCCGGTCGTCCTGTCGGCCAAGAGCGCGGACGCGCTGCTGGGCCAGGCGTCGAACCTGGAGTCGATCGCGGACTCCGTCGACCTGACCGACCTCGGCTTCTCCGCCGCCACGACCCGCGCCCACCTGGAGCACCGGGCCGTCGTGGTCGCCGCCGACACCGACGAACTGCTGTCCGGCCTGAAGTCCCTGGCCGTGCGGGACACGGTGGTGCAGGGCAGGACCGCGATCCTGTTCACCGGCCAGGGTTCGCAGCGCCTCGGCATGGGCCGCGAGCTGTACAACTCCTACCCGGTGTTCGCCGAGGCGTTCGACGCCGCGTGCGCCGTGCTGGACGCGCCGGTCGCCGAGATCGTCTTCGGCGTCGACGCCGACGCCCTGAACCAGACCGGCAACGCGCAGCCCGCGCTGTTCGCCCTGGAGGTGGCGCTCTACCGGCTGGTCGAGTCGTGGGGCGTGAAGCCCGACGCCGTCGGCGGCCACTCCATCGGCGAGATCGCCGCCGCCCACGTGGCCGGTGTCCTCACCCTGGAGGACGCCGCGACGCTCGTCTCGGCTCGTGGCCGCCTGATGCAGGCGCTGCCGACCGGCGGCGCGATGGTCGCGATCCAGGCCACCGAGGCCGAGGTCCTGCCGCTCATCGGCAACGACGTTTCGATCGCGGCGGTCAACGGCCCGAACTCCGTGGTCGTCGCCGGGACCGAAGCCGCCGTGGAGCAGGTGCTCGCGCACTTCGCCGACCGGAAGTCCAAGCGCCTGGCCGTGTCGCACGCGTTCCACTCGCCGCTCATGGACCCGATGCTGGAGGACTTCCGCCAGGTCGTCTCCCGGCTCACCTTCTCCGCGCCGACGATCCCGCTGCTCGGCGACGTGACCGACCCGGAGCACTGGGTCCGCCACGTCCGCGGCACCGTCCGGTTCGCCGACACCGTCACGACCCTCGAGGCCCAGGGCGTCAAGACGTTCCTGGAGCTGGGCCCGGACGGCGTGCTCACGGCGATGGCCGCGGACAGCGTCGAGGACGCCGCCCTGGTCGCGGGCCTGCGCAAGGACCGCCCGGAAGCCCGCTCGATCGTCACGGCGCTCGGCGCGCTGCACGCCCGCGGCGTCAAGGTCGACTGGACCGCGTTCTTCGCGGGCACCGGCGCCCGCCGGGTCGACCTGCCCACCTACGCCTTCCAGCACGAGCAGTACTGGCTGGAGCGCCCGGCGATCACCGCCGAGGTGGACGAGGTCGAGGCCCGCTTCTGGGACGCCGTCGAGCGCGAGGACCTGGAGTCGCTGGCCACCTCGCTGTCCCTGGACGGCGAGACCGTCGGCACCGTCCTGCCCGCACTGGCGCAGTGGCGCCGCGAACGCCGTGGCGAGTCCACCGTGGAGGGCTGGCGCTACCGGATCGAGTGGCGGCACACGACGCCCGGCGCGGCCACCGCGTCCGGCCGCTGGCTGCTGGTCGGCTCCGAGGACCTGGCACTGCCGGGTGTCGAGATCGTCCGCATCGCCGCCTCGGCGGACCGTGCGGATCTGGTGACCGGGCTGGAGACCGTCGGCGAGGTCGATGGGGTGCTCTCCACCTGCACGGACGTCGCCGAGGTGCTTGCGCTCGTGCAAGCGCTCGGCGACGCCGGGATCTCCGCGCCGCTGTGGTGCACGACCAGGGGCGCGGTCACCACCGGCCGCGCGGACGTGGTCGACAACCCCGACCAGGCCACGATCTGGGGCCTGGGACTGGTCGCGGGGCTGGAGCACCCGGACCGCTGGGGCGGTCTGATCGACCTCCCCGAGACGCTCGACAAGCGCGGGTACGAGCGGGTCGCCGCCGTGCTCGCCGGAACCGAGGACCAGGTGGCTCTGCGCGGTTCGGGCGTCTTCGCCCGCCGCCTGGCGCACGGGCGGACCGCTGAGGCTGCAGGGGGCTTCGCGCCGCGTGGGACCGTGCTCGTCACCGGGGGCACCGGCGCACTTGGCGCGCGGGTGGCCCACTGGCTGGCGGAGGCAGGCGCGGAGCACCTGGTCCTCACCTCGCGTCGGGGCGCGACCGCGCCCGGCGCCACCGAACTGGCCGCTTCCCTCGAAGCGACGGGTGTCCGCGTGACGCTCGCCGCCTGCGACGTCGCCGACCGCGACGCCGTGGCCGCGCTGGTCGCGGAGTTCCCGCCGAACGCCGTCGTCCACGCCGCGGGCGCCGAGCAGTTCACGCCGCTCGCCGAGTACGACCAGGCCGACTTCGCCGCGCTGCTGGCCCCGAAGGTCGACGGCGCGCGGAACCTGGACGAGCTGGTCGGCGAGGTCGACGCGTTCATCCTGTTCTCCTCGATCGCGGGCACGTGGGGCAGCGGCGGCCAGTCCGCCTACGCCGCCGCGAACGCCTACCTGGACGCGCTGGCCGAGTCCCGCCGCGCCCGTGGCCTCACCGCGCTGTCGGTGGCCTGGGGCGCGTGGGCCGAGGCGGGCATGGCCACCGGCGACGCGGGGGAGCAGCTCCGCCGCCGCGGCGTCACCGCGATGAACCCCGACGCCGCGCTCACCGCGCTGCGCCAGGCGATCCGCTGCGACGACACCGCCGTGGCGGTCGCCGACATCGACTGGTCGCTGTTCGCCCCGGTCTTCACGACGCTGCGCCCCAGCCCGCTGATCAGCGACCTCCCCGAGGTCCGCGCGGCGCTGGACGCGGCCCCGGCGCAGGACGCGCCCAGCACGTCGAAGTTCTCCGCGCTGTCGGCGTCGGACCGCTCCCGCGCGCTGCTCGACCTGGTGCGCCGGCAGGCCGCGATCGTCTGCGGCTACGCCTCCGGCGACGACATCACCAGCACGCGGCCGTTCCGCGAGCTGGGCTTCGACTCGCTGACCGCCGTGGAGCTGCGCAACAAGCTCACCGCCGAGACCGGCCTGTCGCTGCCCGCGACGCTGGTCTTCGACTACCCGACCCCGGCCGTGCTCGCCGAGCACCTGGACACCCTGTTCGGCGGCGCGGGCGCGGTGCTCGACACCATCACCGCCAACACCCCGCTGGACGACGAGCCGATCGCGATCGTCGCGATGTCCTGCCGCTTCCCCGGTGGCGTCTCGTCGCCCGAGCAGCTGTGGCAGCTCGTCGCCGAGGGCCGCGACGCGATCTCGCCGTTCCCGAGCGACCGCGGCTGGGACGCCGACGCGCTGTTCGACGCCGACCCCGACAGCCAGGGCTCCTCCTACGTCGTGGAGGGCGGGTTCCTGACCGGGATCAGCCAGTTCGACCCGGCGTTCTTCGGCATCTCGCCCCGCGAGGCGCTGGCCATGGACCCGCAGCAGCGGCTGCTGCTGGAGACCTCGTGGGAGGTCTTCGAGCGGGCAGGCCTCGACCCGACCTCGCTGCGCGGCGAGCAGATCGGCGTGTTCGCGGGCACCGCGAACCAGGACTACTCCGCCCTGCTGGTCGCGGGCGGCGACAACGTCGAGGGCTACCTCGGCACCGGCAACATCACCAGCGTCGCCTCCGGCCGCGTGTCCTACACCTTCGGCCTGGAGGGCCCGGCCGTCACGGTCGACACCGCCTGCTCCTCGTCGCTGGTCGCCCTGCACCTCGCCGCCCAGGCGCTGCGCAGCGGCGAGTGCACGATGGCGCTCGCGGGCGGCGTGACGATCATGTCCACGCCCGGCACGTTCGTGGAGTTCTCCCGCCAGCGGGGTCTCGCGACCGACGGCCGCTGCAAGGCGTTCGCGGCCTCGGCCGACGGCACGGGCTGGGGCGAGGGTGTCGGCATGCTGCTCGTCGAGCGGCTGTCCGACGCCCAGCGCAACGGCCACCAGGTGCTCGCCGTCGTGCGCGGCTCGGCGGTCAACCAGGACGGTGCCTCCAACGGCCTCACCGCCCCCAACGGCCCGTCGCAGCAGCGCGTGATCCGCCAGGCCCTCGCCAACGCCGGTCTGTCCACCTCGGACGTCGACGTGGTCGAGGCGCACGGCACCGGCACGGTGCTCGGCGACCCGATCGAGGCCCAGGCCGTGCTCGCCACCTACGGCCAGGACCGGGAAACCCCGCTGCTGCTGGGATCGCTCAAGTCCAACATCGGCCACGCCCAGTCGGCGGCCGGTGTCGGCGGCATCATCAAGATGGTCATGGCGATCCGCAACGGCGTCGCCCCCAAGACCCTGCACGTCGACGAGCCGTCCCCGAAGGTCGACTGGACCTCCGGCGCGGTCGAACTGCTGACCGAGGCCCGCGAGTGGCCCGAGACCGGCCGCCCGCGCCGCGCGGCGGTGTCGTCCTTCGGCATCTCCGGCACGAACGCCCACACGATCATCGAGCAGGCCCCCGAAGCCGCGAACAGCGGCTTCGGAAGTCCTGCTCCTTCCCAGCTCGTCGGTGGGGCACTCGAGCGCACCGCTCCGCCGGTGCTGCCGCTGGTGCTGTCGGCGAAGACCCCCGAAGCCCTGGTGGACCAGGCCGAGCGCATGCTTGACCACCTCGACCACACCACCGCCGACCTGATCGACACGGCGTTCTCCGCCGCGACCACCCGCGCCCACCTGGAGCACGGCGCGGTCGTCGTCGGGGAACAGGCCGATCTGGTCCGGGGCCTGACGGCGTTGGTGCGCGGCGACCGGGACGCCTCGCTCGTCCGCGGCACCGCCGCCGAAGGCCGACTGGCCATCCTGTTCACCGGACAGGGTTCACAGCGCCTCGGCATGGGTCGCGAGCTGTACGACGCGTTCCCGGTGTTCGCCGACGCGTTCGACGCCGTGTGCTCGCACTTCGAGCAGCCGATCGGCGAGGCCGTGTTCGGCGTCGACGCCGACGCCCTCACCCGCACCGGCACGACCCAGCCCGCACTGTTCGCGCTGGAGGTGGCGCTGTACCGGCTGGTCGAGTCGTTCGGCGTGCGTCCCGACTTCGTCGGCGGCCACTCCGTCGGCGAGATCGCCGCCGCCCACGTGGCCGGTGTCCTCACCCTGGAGGACGCCGCGAAGCTGGTCGAGACCCGCGGCAGGCTCATGCAGGCCCTCCCGGCGGGCGGCGCGATGGTCGCGTTGCAGGCCACCGAGGCCGACGTCACGCCCCACCTCACCGACACCGTGTCGATCGCCGCGATCAACGGTCCCGATTCGGTCGTCGTCGCAGGCGAGGAAGAGGCGGTCGCGCGGGTCGTCGCCCAGTTCGCCGACCGGAAGTCCAAGCGCCTGACCGTGTCGCACGCGTTCCACTCGCCGCTGATGGACCCGATGCTGGACGAGTTCCGCGCGGTGGTCGCGAAGCTGGCCTTCACCGAACCGACCATCGCCATGCTGGGCGAGGTCACGAACCCGGAGTACTGGGTCCGCCACGTCCGCGAGGCGGTCCGGTTCGCCGACACCGTCACGACGCTGGAATCCCGTGGCGCGTCGACGTTCCTGGAGCTGGGCCCGGACGCGGTACTGACGGCGATGGGCGCGGACAGCGTCACCGACGCCGTGCTGGTGCCCGCCCTGCGGGCAGACCGCCCCGAAGCCCCGACCCTGGTCCGCGCGCTGGGTTCGCTGCACGCGCTCGGCAACCGGGTCGACTGGGCCGCGTACTTCGCCGGTTCCGGCGCCCGCCGGGTCGAGCTGCCCACCTACGCGTTCCAGCGCGAGCGCTTCTGGCCGCAGCCCGCCCGCGGCTGGGCCGACGTGTCCGCGATCGGTCTGCGGGACGTCGACCACCCGATGCTCGGCGCGGCCCTGTCGCTGGCCGACGGCGACGGGCTGGTCCTCACCGGTCGCCTGTCGACCGCGGCCCAGCCGTGGCTCGCCGACCACGTCGTCCTCGGCTCGATCCTGGTGCCCGGCACCGCGTTCGTGGAACTCGCGCTGCACGCGGCCGAGCAGGTCGGCCTCGACCTGCTGGAGGAGCTGACCCTCGAAGCCCCGCTGGCCATCCCCGAGCACGGCGACGTGGCGCTCCAGCTGACCGTGGCCGCCGCCGACGAGAACGGCCGCCGCGCGCTCCAGGTGCACTCCAGCGTCGCCGACGGCCCGTGGACCCGGCACGCCAGCGGCTCCCTCTCCACCGGTACCGCCGTGCGGAACAGCCTGGCCGAGTGGCCGCCCGCGAACGCCGAGGCCGTCGACCTGACCGGCTTCTACGACGCGCTGGCCGAGTCCGGCTACGGCTACGGCCCGGCGTTCCAGGGCCTCAAGTCCGCCTGGCTGCGCGACGACGAGGTGTTCGTCGAGGTCGAGGTGGCCGACGCCACCGGCTTCGGCATCCACCCGGCGCTGCTCGACTCCGCGCTGCACGCCGCCGGGCTCGGCGGTCTGCTGCCCGACACCGACGTCGTGCGCATCCCGTTCGCCTGGACCGACGTCTCCCTGAACGCCGTCGGCGCGGGCGCACTGCGGGTGAAGCTGTCGCGCGGCGAGCACGACGGCATCACCCTGGACGTGGCCGACGTGACCGGCGCCCCCGTCGCACGGGTCGAGTCGCTGGTGCTGCGCCAGGTCTCCGCCGACCAGGTGGCCGTCAAGACCACCACCGACTCGCTGTTCAAGGTCGACTGGGTCGCCGTCCCCACCACCGACGCGACGGTGTCGTTCACCGAGCTGGACGACGACCTCGCCGCTCTCGTCGACGTGCCGGACGCGGTCCTGGTGTCCCCGGCCGACGCGTCCGAAGCCCTCACCCTCGCCCAGACCTGGCTCGCCGACGACCGGTTCGCCGAGTCGAAGCTGGTGTTCGTCACCAGGGGTGCCGTGTCGACGGCGGGCGAGGACGTCACCGACCTGGCCGCGGCCGGGATCTGGGGCCTCATCCGCTCGGCGCAGACCGAGCACCCCGAACGGTTCGTGCTGCTCGACCTCGACGGTCAGGAGGCTTCCCGCGGTGTGCTGTCCCACGCGCTGGTTCCGGGGGCCCCTCAACTGGCACTCCGCGACGGCGAGGCCCGCGCGCCGCGTCTGGGGCGCGTGGCTCCGGCCGTGGGGGCAGCGCCCGCGCTCGACCCGACCGGCACGGTACTGATCACCGGCGCCACCGGGGCGCTCGGCGGCCTCGTCGCCAAGCACCTGGTGACGCGCTACGACGTCACGAACCTGCTGCTGGTCAGCAGGCGCGGCGAGGACGCGCCCGGCACGACCGAGCTGGCCACCGAACTCGCCGGGCTCGGCGCCGTGGCCACGTTCGCCGCGTGCGACGTGTCCGACCGCGCCGCCCTGGAGCGGCTGCTCGACGGCATCCCGGCCGAGCGCCCGCTGACCGGCGTCGTGCACACCGCCGGTGTGCTGGACGACGGCACGTTCGAGGCGCAGACCCCGGACCGGATCGCCGCCGTCGCCTCGCCGAAGGCCGACGCCGCCCGCCACCTGCACGAGCTGGTCGGCGACGTGGAGATGTTCGTCCTCTTCTCCTCGCTGTCGGGCACCTACGGCACGGCGGGCCAGTCGAACTACGCCGCCGCCAACGCCACCCTCGACGGCCTGGCCCACCACCGCCGCGCGAACGGCCTCGCGGCCACCTCGCTGGCGTGGGGCCTGTGGCAGACCGACACCGGCATGGGCACCGACTCCGACCGCGCCGCCCGCGGTGGCATCGGCACCCTGTCCGCCGCCGACGGCCTGGCGCTGTTCGACGCCGCGCTGGCCACCGACGAGGCCCACCTGGTGCCGGTGCACCTGGACCTCGCGGTCCTGCGCACCCACCCGGTGATCCCCGCGATCCTCCAGGGCCTGGTCCGCCCGGCCCGCCGCGCCGTCCGCGCCGCGGACACCGCGTCCCGCCTCGGCCTGGCCGACCTGGTCGGCCCCGAGCGGCACCGCGCGGTGCTGGAGCTGGTCCGCACGCAGGTCGCCGCCGTCCTCGGCTACGACTCGCCGGACGCCGTCCACGCCGGGCGCGCGTTCAAGGAACTGGGCTTCGACTCGCTCACCGCGGTCGAACTCCGCAACGGCCTGAACGCCGTCACGGGGATGCGCCTGCCCGCCACGCTGGTCTTCGACTACCCGAACGCCGGAGCGCTCGCCGACCACCTGGTCACCGAGCTGTTCGGCGCGGTCGAGGCCCCGGCCGCGGAGGTCCGCGCGGCGAAGGTCGCCGACGACGAGCCGATCGCCATCGTGTCGATGTCCTGCCGCTACCCCGGCGGCATCCGCACCCCCGAGCAGCTCTGGGACCTCGTGGTGGCCGGGAACGACGGCATCTCGCCGTTCCCGACCGACCGCGGCTGGGACCTGGAGAACCTGTTCGACTCCAACCCGGACACCCCCGGCACGACCTACGCCCGCGAAGGCGGCTTCCTGCACGACGCCGCGCAGTTCGACCCGGCGTTCTTCGGGATGGGACCGCGCGAGGCGCTGGCCACCGACCCCCAGCAGCGCCTGCTGCTGGAGACCTCCTGGGAGACGTTCGAGCGGGCGGGCATCGACCCGACCTCGGTGCGCGGCAGCAAGACCGGCGTCTTCGCCGGCGTCATGTACTACGACTACGCCTCCCGGCTCACGCTGATCCCGGAGGAGGTCGAGGGCTTCGTCGGCACCGGCAACTCCGCCAGCGTCATCTCCGGCCGCGTCGCCTACACGTTCGGCCTGGAGGGCCCGGCCGTCACGGTCGACACCGCGTGCTCGTCCTCGCTGGTGGCACTGCACCTCGCGGTCCAGGCCCTGCGCTCGGGTGAGTGCGACCTGGCGCTGGCAGGCGGTGTCACGGTGATGCCGTCGCCCGGCACGTTCACCTCCTTCAGCCGCCAGCGCGGTCTGGCCGAGGACGGCCGCATCAAGTCGTTCGCGGCAGGCGCCGACGGCACGGCGTGGGGCGAGGGCGTGGGCCTGCTGCTCGTCGAGCGGCTGTCCGACGCGCGCCGCAACGGCCACCCGGTGCTCGCCATCGTGCGCGGCACCGCGGTCAACCAGGACGGTGCCTCCAACGGCCTCACCGCCCCGAACGGGCCGTCGCAGCAGCGGGTCATCAAGCAGGCCCTCGCCAACGCCCGCCTGGGGGCGGACCAGATCGACGTGGTCGAGGCGCACGGCACCGGCACCACCCTCGGTGACCCGATCGAGGCCCAGGCCCTGCTGGCCACCTACGGCCAGGAGCGCCTCGGTGACGAGCCGCTGTGGCTCGGCTCGATCAAGTCCAACATCGGCCACACGCAGGCCGCCGCCGGTGTCGCGGGCGTCATCAAGATGGTGCAGGCCATGCGCCACGGCGTGCTGCCCAAGACCCTCAACGTCGACGCCCCGTCCCCGCACATCGACTGGAGCGCGGGCGAGGTCGAACTGCTGACCGAGGCGCGCGAGTGGCCGTCGACCGGCCGCCCCCGCCGTGCCGCCGTCTCCTCGTTCGGCATCTCCGGCACCAACGCCCACACGATCATCGAGCAGGCGCCCGAAGCCGTCGCGGTGGCCGAACCGACGATCACCGAACAGGTCGTCCCGGTGCTGCTCTCGGCTCGGGGTGGGGAAGCCCTGAAGGCTCAGGCCGTTCAGCTGCACGCCCACCTCGCGGCGCACCCGGAGCTGGACCTGGTCGAGGCGGCGGGCACGCTCGCCACCCACCGGGCCGCACTGGAGCACCGCGCGGCGTTCGTCGCCGAGTCCCGCACCGAACTGCTGGGCAAGCTGGCCGCGTTCGACGCGATCACCGGCGGCACGGAGGGGTCCGGCAAGACGGCCTTCCTGTTCACCGGTCAGGGTTCGCAGCGGCTCGGCATGGGCCGCGAGCTGCACGAGGCGTTCCCGGTCTACGCCAAGGCTTTCGACGAGGTCTGCTCGAAGTTCGACGCCCCGGTCCGCGAGACGGTGTTCGGCGACGACGCCGACGCCCTCGACCAGACCGGTCTGACGCAGCCCGCGCTGTTCGCCGTCGAGGTCGCGCTGTACCGCCTGCTGGAGGCCTGGGGCGTGCACGCCGACCACCTGGCGGGCCACTCCATCGGTGAACTCGCCGCGGCCCACGTGGCCGGGGTGCTCTCGCTCGACGACGCCACCACGCTGGTCGGCGCCCGCGGTCGGCTCATGCAGGCCCTGCCGACCGGCGGTCTGATGATCTCCGTCCGCGCCGCCGAGTCCGAGGTGCTGCCGCTGCTCACCGAGGGCGTCTCCATCGCCGCCGTCAACGGGCCGCGCTCGGTGGTCATCGCCGGTGACGAGGACGCCGTCCTCGCGGTCGCGGGAGAACTGGCGGGTCAGGGCGTGAAGACCAAGCGCCTCAAGGTCTCGCACGCGTTCCACTCGCCGCTGATGGACCCGATGCTGGACGAGTTCCGCGCGGTCGCCGAAGGCCTGACCTACTCCACGCCGCGCGTCCCGATGCTCGGCGACGTGACGAACCCGGAGCACTGGGTCGCCCACGTCCGCGACGCGGTCCGGTTCGCCGACTCGCTCACCGAGCTGACCCGCCTGGGCGTCACGACGTTCCTGGAGGTCGGCCCGGACGGTGTCCTCACGGCGATGGCCGCCGAGGCCGACGTGACCGCCGTCCCGGTGCTGCGCAAGGACCGCGCCGAGGTCGCCACGCTGACCACGGCGCTCGCCGAGCTGCACGTCCACGGCGTCGACGTCGACTGGCGGGCGTTCTTCGCCGGTCGCGCCACGCGCCAGGTCGAGCTGCCCACCTACGCGTTCCAGACCTCGCGGTACTGGCTGGAGGACGCGGCCACGATGGTCGACGTCTCCTCGGCCGGGCTCTCGTCGGCCGACCACCCGCTGCTCGGCGCGGCCGTGCCGCTGGCCGACGCGGACGGGTTCCTGTTCACCGGCAGGCTCTCCCTCGACACCCACCCGTGGCTCGCCGAGCACGAGGTCCACGACGTGGTCCTGCTGCCCGGAACGGCCTTCGTGGAACTCGCCCTGCGGGCGGGGGACCAGGTCGGCTGCGGCGCGATCGACGAGCTGACCCTCCAGTCGCCGCTGGTCCTGCCGAGGACCGGGTCCGTGCAGCTCCAGGCCGTGGTCGGGGCTCCCGACGCGTCCGGCGCCCGCCCGTTCGCCCTGCACAGCAGGACCGGCGACGAGTCCTGGACCCGGCACGCCACCGGTTCGCTGGTGGAGTCGGACGTCCCGTCCTTCGACCTGGCGCAGTGGCCGCCGACGGGTGCCGAGAAGATCGACGTGGACGGCGTCTACGACGGCTTCGCGGTCGCCGGGTTCGGCTACGGGCCGCTGTTCCAGGGCCTCGGCGCCGCGTGGCGACTGGGTGACGACGTGTTCGCCGAGGTCGCACTCCCCGCCACGAAGGAATCGGGCACCGGCGCGGACTCCGGGGGTTACGGCGTCCACCCGGCGCTGCTCGACTCCGCGCTGCACGCCATCGGCGTGGGCGGCCTGGCCTCCGGTGACGGCCTCCTGCCGTTCGCCTGGAGCGGGGTGCGGCTGTACTCCACCGGCGCGACGTCGTTGCGGGTCAAGCTCTCCGCGACCGGCGAGTCGGTGGCCATCCAGCTCGCCGACGCCACCGGAGCCCCGGTGGCGTCGGTGGAGTCCCTCGCGCTGCGGGCCATCTCGGCCGACCAGCTCGCGGGCGCCCCGATCCACGTCGAGTCGCTGTACCGGGTCGAGTGGACCTCGGTCACGCCCGGCACGCCGCCCGCCGGCGTCACCTACGCGGTGCTCGGCGACGACGAGCTGAAGGTCGGCGCCCGCCTCGAATCCGCAGGCGTCACGCTGGTCCAGGAGGACGCCGACGTGGTGTTCGCGTCCTTCGTCGCCAGCCAGGACACCTCGGTCCGCGCCGCCACGACCGGTGTGCTCGACCTGCTCCGCACCTGGCTCGCCGACGACGCCAACGACGACCGCCACCTGGTGCTGGTCACCAGGGGTGCGGTGGCCGTCGGCGCTGACGACGACGTGCTCGACCTCGCGGGTGCCGCCGCTCGCGGCCTGGTCCGCTCGGCCCAGGCCGAGAACCCCGGCCGGTTCGCCCTGGTGGACCTGGACGAGGAGGACAGCTCCTCCCTGGCGCTGACCGCCGCGCTCGCCGCGGGCGAACCGGAACTGGCCCTGCGCGGCGGGACCGCGTTCGCGCCCCGGCTCGCCAGGGCCGCCGCGGCCGTCGATCCCACCTCGCTCGACACCAACGGCACGGTGCTCGTCACGGGTGCCACCGGCACCCTCGGCGGACTGGTCGCCGAGCACCTGGTGGTGGAGCACGGCATCCGGAACCTGGTGCTCACCAGCAGGCGCGGCCTGGCCGCTCCCGGTGCGGAGGACCTGCGCGACCGGCTCACGGCCAGGGGTGCCGTGGTGGACTTCGTCGCCTGCGACGTGGCCGACCGCGACGCCGTGACCGCGCTGCTGGCCGGTGTTCCCGCCGAGCACCCGCTGACCGCCGTCGTGCACACCGCCGGTGTGCTCGACGACGCCACGATCACGTCGCTGACCGCCGACCAGGTCGACCGCGTGCTGCGGCCGAAGGTCGACGCGGCGACCACCCTGCACGAGCTGACCCGCGACCTGGACCTGGCCGCGTTCGTCCTCTTCTCCTCCACCGGCGGCGTCTTCGGGGCGGCGGGCCAGGGCAACTACGCCGCGGCGAACGCCTACCTGGACGCGCTGGCCCAGCGCCGCAGGGCGAACGGGCTGCCCGCGACCTCGATCGCGTGGGGCCTGTGGGTCACCGAGGACGGCATGGGCGCCGACCTCACCGAGGCCGACGTCCAGC
>NZ_DBNGPQ010000051.1:0-15043 GCF_057122925.1 Umezawaea sp.
CTCCCACTCCTCCTGCCTGCCCAACGCGGTCAGGTCCAGGTAGTAGTACGACCCGCCGGTCGCCTCGGTGCCGCGGGCGAACGTCGAGTACGTGTGGAACACCCGGTCGCCGTCGCGGAGGAAGAAGCTCTGACCTGGTGCTTCGCCGGGGGTGGCGTCCTCGACCGGGCTGTAGTTGTACTCGGCCGGGGCGACGGACGGGTCGAGGGTGACGTGGAAGTCGTAGTTGAAGTCGCTGCGGAACGACGAGTACCAGGGGAACGTCCAGCCCTTCTTCGCCTGGTAGGCCTCGATCTTCGCCAGCGGCGCGCGGGAGACGAAAGCCATCGACGTGTCGCGGACGGCCAAGTGCCTGACCAGGCCGTCGGACACCTCGTCGGCCCCCGCGCTGCACGACGAGCAGCCCTCGTCCCAGCTCGGGTCGAACATGAAGTGGCCCAGCACGAGTTGGCGGCGGCCCTCGAACATGTCGAGCAGGCGGACCTCGCCGGACGGGCCGTCGAAGACGTAGTCCTCGTCGACCAGGACCATCGGGAGCGAGCGGCGTTCGGCGTTCAGCTCGTCACGGGCCCTCGTGGCGGCCTTCTCCTTGACCAGGAGCGCCTTGCGGGCCTCCAACCACTCCGAACGGGACACGACCTCGGGCAGGCTCATGGGAATCTCCTCTCGTCACAGGGGTAGACCTCCCGAGGACCGGACAATCATCGGTGTGGATGCGATCGAGCACGTGGCGGCCCTGTCCAGCGGGCCGCCGATGGACCCGGACCTGCGCGTCGACCTGCACTTCCACCCCGACCGCGCGCTCGCGGAGATCGTGCGCGACGGCGTGTACCGGTCGCAGTTCGAGACGGGCACGAGCAACGGCGGGTTGACGGCGCATCCGGGTGGGGACCGGTGGCGGTGGGAGAGCAGGCTGTTCGGCGGCGTGTACGACGAGGCGCCCGCCGCCCGGCGACCGAAGTACGGGGCGCTCAACCACCGGCGTCGGCCGGAGGGCGGGGCGATCCGGTTCGGGTCGGCGCACCTCCGGCTCACGGCGGACACGCTGACGCGCACGACGTTCTGCTACCCCGACAGCGTGTTCGAGCCGGTCCACTTCGGCGTGGCGGAACGGATGTCGTTGATCGAACTGGTCGAGGCGGACGACCGGGACCTGCTCGACGACTACGTCGAAGCCCACGTCCACGGTCCGGTGCGCGTCGACCGGGACGTGGAGGCGATCGTGCTCGACCCGTGCTTCCGGGGCACGGCCGTCGAGGACCTGGCGGGCGAACTGCCGTGCGCGGTCGAGTGGCACCGCGGGTTCCGCCTGCCCGTTCGGGACCTGACGGCCGACTACCGGGGCGCGGAGGTCGTCGAACTCGGCAGGAGGCTGGCGGTGGACGGGTTCCTCGACGCGCGGATCATCGGGCGTGCGCGCGGCCACGAGCACCCGCGGCTGGTGAAGATGCTGTGGCACCACGTGGCCCGGTTCGGGCTGGGCTAGAGCGCCGCGAGCTGCGCCCGGCCGTGCCGGGACAGCCACCTCTCGAACGTCATCAGCCCTGGGTGCAGCGCTCGCAGCGCCGGGACGTCGGCCCGGTCCGCCGCGGGGGAGTCGAACACGTCGGCGAGGCCGGGGTCGTGCTGCCTGATGATGTCCAGCGGGATCTGGTGGTAGGCGACGGGGTGGCCGAGCGCGCGGCCCAGGACCGTCGCGAGTTCACGGGGTGTGCGCTCGTCGCCCGCGATCGTCAGCGAGCGGCCCACGTAGGTCTCGGGGTCGCCGAACGCGAGCGCGGCGAACGCGCCGATGTCGTCCACGGCGATCATCTGGTACTTCGTGTCCGGGTCGAGGAGGTGCGTGAACGAGCCGTCCAGCACGTCCTTCGAGACGGCCAGGCCCTCCATGAACGTCGCCGGGCGCAGCACGGTCGCGGGCAGGCCGATGGCCGCGATGTGCCGTTCGACCTCCCACTTGCTGTCGAACGACGGCACGCCCGTGCGCGCGGAGGCCTCCACGAGCGACGCGTAGACCAGGTGCTCGACGCCCGCGGCCTTGGCCGCGTCCGCGACCGCGCGGCCCCAGCGCACCTCGGTCTCGGTGCCGTACCCCACCGGGGCTCCGGGGTCGTGCGGCGCGGGCTGCACGCTGAACGCGCCGTGCGCGCCGGTCATGGCCGCGACCAGCGACGACGGGTCGTCCATGTCGGCGGCCACGACCTCGGCACCGGCTTCGGCCAGTGCGCGGGCCGCCGGACCTGTGGTGTTCCGGGTGAGGGCGCGGACGTGCCACCCGCCCGCGAGGAGGTGGGCCGCTGTCGCGCCGCCCTGCTTGCCGGTCGCCCCGACCACCACGACGGTCTCGCCCAAAACTGCCTCCAAGGCCGGACTGTTTCGTCCCATACTATCTAGTACGGGACGAAACGGGTCAGGGCGCGGGAGGAGCGGTGCTGTGCCGCACGACCAGCGTCGTGGCCAGCTCGATCCGCCGGTGCTCAGGCTTCTCGCCGCGCGCCAGCGTGATCGCCAGCCTCGTGCCCGCGGAGGCCATGTCCTGCAACGGCTGCCGCACGGTGGTGAGCGGCGGGCCGACCCACTCGGCCAGCGGCAGGTCGTCGAAGCCGACCACGCTGAGGTCCTGCGGCACCCGCAGGCCTGCGGCGCGCGCCGCCTCGTACACGCCGAGCGCCTGGAGGTCGCTGCCCGCGAAGATCGCGGTAGGACGGTCGGGTCGGGACAGCAGCACGGTCGCCTGCTTGAAGCCCGACTCGACGTGGAAGTCGCCGTACCGCACCAGGTCGGGGTCGACGGTCAGGCCCGCGGTCTCCATCGCGGCGCGGTAACCGTCCACTCTGGCCCGACTGCACAGCACGCGCTCCGGGCCGCCGATCATGCCGATCCGGGTGTGCCCCAGTTCGAGCAGGTGGCGGGTGGCGGTGAGGCCGCCGTTCCAGTTCGTCGCGCCGATCGACGGGGTCTCCGGACCCGGTTCGCCGACCGGGTCGACCACGACGACCGGGATGTCACGGGCACGCAGCTTCGCGAGCTGCGTCGCGCTCAGGTCGGAGAACACCGCGATCACACCGAGCGGTCTGCGCGCGATCACGCTCTCCAACCAGCCGTGACCGGGAGTCAGCCTGCCCTGCGACTCGGACATCACCACGGCGAGCCCGTGCTCGCGGGCGACCTGCTCGGCGCCCCGGATGATCTCCAACGCCCACGCGCTCTCCAGCTCGTGGAACATCAGTTCGACCAGGGTGGACCGACGCGACCTGTCGTCGCCCCTGCGCTGGTACCCGTGGCGCCGGATGATCGCCTCGACGCGTTCCCGCGTGTGGGCGGCGACATCCGTGCGGCCGTTCATCACCTTCGAAACTGTCGGTACCGACACGCCAGCCTCTGTTGCGATGTCGGCGATGGTGATCTTTCCCGACACGGGCCCGCCGGCTGCGGAGGGCTCGGCTTTCGCTGACATGCCGGCAGTCTACGTCAGCAGACTGCCGGCCCGAAACTATCGACAGTTATTTGCCGAATCCGGCAGTCAGGCCGCTGAGCAGGTAACGCCTGCCGATCAGGTACACCACGAAGATCGGCATCACCGACAGCGTGACCGCGGCCAGCAGCGCGGGCACGTTGGTGCCGAACTGGCCCTGGAAGTTCCACAGCCCGAGCGTGAGCACGCGGCTCGACTCCGACTGCGTCAGCACGAGCGGGAACAGGAACCCGTTCCACGCGTTGAGCGCGGTGTAGACGACGACGGTCACGATGGCGGGCCTGGCCAGCGGCAGCACCAGGTACCGGAGCACGCCGAACGCGCTCGCCCCGTCGATCGTCTGCGCCTCGTACAGCTCCTTGGGCACGTCGCGGAGGCTGTTGGTCAGCACGAGCGTCGCCACCGGCAGCGCGAACGCCGCCGTCGGCAGGATGATCGCGGTGAGGCTGTCGTACAGGTTCAGCCTGGTGATCAGCAGGTAGACCGGGATGATCGTGGCCTGCGCGGGGATCGCCAGCCCGGCCAGCAGCAGGGTGAACCCGCGCTGCACGAGCTTGCTGCGGCTCCGCGCGACCGCGTAGGCCGCGGGAACCCCGAGCAGCACCACGATCGCGACCGTCGCCGCGGTGACGACGACGTTGTTGAACAGGTAGCCGCCGAACCCTCCACCCAGGACGGTCCGGTAGTTGTCCAGCGTCGGGTCCGACGGTGGCTTGAGCGGGCTGGAGGTCAGGTAGTCGGCCCGGCCGCGCAGGCTCGCCGCGACCATGAAGTACAGCGGTCCCACGACGAGGACGAGCCACACCAGCGCCGACGCCCCCGCGGGCCAGTTGCGCTTCACGCGCCCTCCTGCTGACTGGTCATGGACCGGAAGCCGGTCACCCGCATCACGAGCAGCGACAACCCGGTCCCGACGACGACGAGCAGCACGGCCATGGTGCTGGCGTAACCCATCTCGAACCCGCTGAAGCCGGTGATGTACATGTGCAGCGGCGCGATCCGGGACGCGGTGCCCGGTCCGCCGTTGGTGAGGATCAGCACGGTGTCGAACGTGGTCAGCGACCCGACGATCATGAGGATCGACGACGTGATGATCGTGTAGCGGAGCTGCGGCAGCGTGATGTGGAAGAACTGCCGCACCCGTCCCGCGCCGTCGATGGTGGCGGCCTCGTACAGCGTCTTCGGGATCGCCCGTGCCGCGCCCTGGTAGAGCAGCGTGTGGAACGGCACGTACTGCCAGGTGATCACGAACGCCACCGTGTACAGCACGATGGACGGGTTGCCGAGGAACTGGACGTCGCCGAGCGGTCCGCCGAGCGACTGGAGCACGCCGAAGTTCGGGTCGAGCATCACCTGCCACAGCAGGGCGATGGCGGCCGTGGACAGCAGCAGCGGCAGGAAGAAGATGGAGCTGAGCACCGCGCGGGAGCGCTGGCGGCCCGCGGCCCAGACGCCGATCAGCAGTGCGATCGGCGTCTGGACCAGCCACGAGACCACCATGAGGATCGCGGTGCGACCCACGGCGTCGTACGCCTGACCGTCGTCGGCCAGCCGCGCCCAGTTGTCCACCCCGTTCGGTTGCGGTGTGCCCAGCCCGTCCCACGACGTGAAGCTCAGCACCACGACGAGGACCATGGGCAGTGCCGCGAACAGCGCGAAGAACGCGAAAGCGGGTGCGGCGTACCAGAACGAAGGTCGTTGGTGCATCGTCAGCCCGCCGCCAGCGCGTCGACGAAGGCCTGCGGGGACGTCTTGCCCAGGAACAGCTCCTGCAACTGGGTCAGCATCTTGGTCGACTGGTCCGCGGTCAGGTCCTGGTCCCAGGAGAGCTGGAACACCGACGCCTTCTCGACCAGCTCGTAGATCCACGTGGTGTACTCGGAGTTCGCCGCCTTCGCGAGCTTGTCCTTCACCCCGGTCACCGCGGGCACGTCACCGGCGTCGATCAGCGACTGCACGTACTTCTCGTCGTTCAGCGCGGTCGCGACGTACTTCTTGGACGCGTCGAGCGTCTTCGACGCGGACGTGACCGAGTAGTAGTTGGACGCGTTGCCCACCACGGTGTCCGGCTTGCCCTTGCCACCCGGCAGCGTCGGGAACGGCACCCAGCCCAGCTTGCCGTTCTTCACGAAGTCCGGGCTCTGGCCGAGCTGGTTCACGTACTCCCACGATCCCATCAGGTGCATGGCCGCCTTGCCCTGCGCGAGGATGGTCGACGCGCCGCCCACGTCGTAGCCGACGGAAGCGTAGTTGGTGCCGAAGCCGCCGCGGTCGACGAGCTCCTTCACCTTGGTGGCGGCTTCGAGGACCGCGGGGTCCTTCCAGCCCGCCGGGCCGTTGTCCCTGATGTTCTTGAACACGTCGGCCCCGCCGATCCGGTCGAGCAGGTACTCGATCCACATCAGCTCGGTCCACGCCTGCGAGCCCGCCAGCGCGATCGGCTGCACGCCCGCCGCCTTGAACTTGTCCACGAGGGCCAGCAGTTCGTCCCAGGTGGTCGGTGGCGTGGCGCCCGCTGCGGAGAAGACGTCCTTGTTGTAGAAGAGGACGACCGGCTGCATACCGCGCATGGGGAGGCCGTAGTACTTGCCGTTGATCTTCGCGCCGTCCAGGACGCTGGGCAGGAACGCGCTCTTGAGGGAGGGGTTCTCGTCCAGCAGCGGGGTCAGGTCGGCGATCTTGTCGGCGTCGACGTACTCCTTGAGGTTGCCGCCGCCCCAGTTGAAGAAGACGTCCGGTGCGTTGGGCGAGCCGATCGCGACCCGCAGCTTCTGCTTGTACGGGTCGTTGCCGAAGGTCTCCAGCGTGCCCCCGGAACCCTCGACCGACGTCTTCTCGATCGGGTTGAGCACCGGGTCCTGCAAGGCCCACACCTTGAAGGAGCCGCCACCGCCGCTTCCCGCCGCGGGGCCCGAGGTACCGCACGCGGCTACCGCGGCGACCATCGCGACCATGGTGATCAGGGCGTGTGTTCTAGACCGGCGGAACATGCGACCGCCTTCCTCTCTGCCACGGTGCCGAGTTCGAAACATTTCGAAACCTGTTCGACTTGCGCAGACAGTAGGGCTACGCCAATAGGGTGTCAAGGGTCACTTTCGTGGCCCATTTGAGCCGTTCTCCCAGCTCATTGTGTTTCGAAGTGTTTCCGATAGTATCGGTCACAATTCAGGAACTTGCGTTGAGGAGGAGTTGGAGTGCATCCCGATTCCCGCACCACCGGAGCGGCGTGGGCCGATCCGAGCCGTCCCGTCGACGAGCGGGTCGACCTGCTGCTCGCCGACATGACGGTCGAGGAGAAGCTCGCCCAGTTGGTCGGGGTCTGGGTGGGGGTGTCCCCCGACGCCGCGGAGGTGGCCCCCGCCCAGCACGAGTTCTCCGAGCCGCTGCCGGAGTGGTCCGAGCTGACCAAACCCGGTCTCGGGCAGCTCACCCGCGTCTTCGGCACGAGCCCGCTCGACCCGGCCGTCGGCGCCAGGGTCCTGGCCGACACCCAGCGCAGGCTGGTGGAGGGCAGCAGGCTCGGCATCCCCGCGATGGCGCACGAGGAGTGCCTGTCCGGCTTCACCGCCTGGCAGGCGACCGTGTTCCCCATCCCGCTGGCGTGGGGGGCGACGTTCGACCCCGACGTGGTCGAGCGGATGGCCACCGCGATCGGCGAGCAGCTCCGCGGCATCGGCGTGCACCAGGGCCTCGCGCCGGTGCTCGACGTGACCCGCGACCCCCGCTGGGGGCGCACCGAGGAGACGATCGGCGAGGACCCGTACCTGGTCGGGCTGCTCGGCGCCGCCTACACCCGCGGCCTGGAGTCGACCGGGGTCGTGGCCACGCTCAAGCACTTCGCGGGCTACTCGGCGTCGCGGTCGGGCCGCAACCACGCCCCCGTCTCGATGGGGCCGCGCGAGTTCGCCGACGTGGTGCTGACGCCGTTCGAGATGGCGCTGCGGCTCGGCGGGGCCCGGTCGGTCATGCACTCCTACGCCGACGTCGACGGCGTGCCGCCCGCGGCGAACCCGATGCTGCTGACCGAGCTGCTGCGCGGCACGTGGGGCTTCGACGGGGTCGTGGTGGCCGACTACTTCGGCGTCTCGTTCCTGGAGAGCGCCCACGGCGTCGCGTCCTCACCCGGTCACGCCGCCGCGCTGGCGCTCGCGGCCGGTGTCGACGTCGAGCTGCCGACCGTCCGCTGCTTCGGCGACCCCCTCCTCGACCTCGTCCGCAACGGCGACGTGTCCGAGGAGCTGGTCGACCGCGCGGTCGCCCGCGTGCTGCGGCAGAAGTGCGAACTCGGCCTCCTGGACGCCGACTGGGCGCCCACCCCGGCGCCCGAGTCGATCGACCTTGACCCGCCCGCGATGCGCGACCTCGCCAGGACGATGGCGGAGCGGTCGGTGGTGCTGCTGGACAACAACCGCAACACCCTGCCGCTGGCGGCCCCGCGCCGCATCGCCGTCGTCGGTCCGTGCGCGGACGACGTGCTCACGCTGATGGGCTGCTACTCGTTCCCCAGCCACGTGGGCGTGCAGCACCCGGAGGTGCCGATCGGCGTCGAGATCCTCACCGTGCTGGAGGCGATCCGCGAGGAGTTCCCCGACACGGAGGTCGTGCACGCGCAGGGCTGCGCGGTCGACGGGGACGACCTCGGCGGCCTGGCCGAGGCGATCCGGGTCGTCCGCGACGCGGACGTGTGCGTCGCCGTGCTCGGCGACCGCGCCGGTTTGTTCGGCCGCGGCACGTCCGGCGAGGGCTGCGACGCGGAGGACCTGACGCTGCCCGGCGTGCAGAGCGACCTGCTCACGGCGCTGCTGGAACTGGACGTGCCGGTGGTGGCGGTCATGGTCGCGGGCAGGCCGTACGCGCTCGGCGAGTTCCGCGGCGCGGCGGCGACCCTCCAGACGTTCTTCCCCGGTGAGGAGGGCGCGGGCGCCATCGCGGGCGTGCTCAGCGGGCGGGTCAACCCGTCCGGCAAGCTGCCCGTGCAGGTGCCGAACGGGTCGGGCGGGCAGCCGTCGACCTACCTGCACCCCAAGCTCGGCGGGCCCGGCGGGGTCAGCTCGGTCGACCCGACGCCGCGCTTCCCGTTCGGCCACGGCCTGTCCTACACCGCGTTCACCTACCGCAGGCTGGAGCTGTCCCGCGACACCGTGCCCATCGACGGCGAGGTGGAGGTCTCCTGCGTCGTGCAGAACACCGGTCTGCGCGCGGGCGCCGAGGTCGTGCAGCTCTACCTGCACGACCCGGTGGCCTCGGTGACCAGGCCGGTGCGGCAGCTCGTGGGCTTCACCCGCGTCGAGCTGGAGGCGGGCGAGTCCGTGCGCGTGACGTTCACGGTCCACGCGGACCGCACCTCGTTCACCGGCGTCTCGGGTCGGCGGATCGTGGAGCCCGGCGTGGTCGACGTGCACGTCGGCGCGTCGAGCGAGGACACCCGCCTGTCGGGCAGCTTCTGCGTCGTCGGGTCGCCGCGCGAGGTCGGGTACGACCGCGTGCTCACGACCCCGGTGGCACTCGGCTAGCCGCGCGGTCGGCGTCGGCGGTCCGGCGCTGGGACCGGTAGAGGGCGGATGCCCGGCGCCACGCGTCGTGCGCCTCCCCGGTGCGGCCCAGCGCCGAGTACGGGTGGCCGAGGCGGTCCAGCGTCTCGGCCGCGCTGTGCGGTGCGTCGAGCTCGGCGTGCAGCGCCAGGGCTTCGAGGTAGTGCTCGACGGCGTCGGCGTGCCTGCCGTCCTCGTGCGCCACGATGCCCAGCGCGTCCAGCGCTCCCGCCACGCCGTGGCGGTTGCCGTGCGAGCGGGCCAGTGCCAGCGCCGTCGTGCAGTGCCGCCGGGCCCCGTCGAGGTCGCCGAGCCGCGCCGTGGCGGACCCGGCCGCGGTGAGCGCCACGGACTCCCACACGCGGTCGCCGACGGCCCGGAAGAGCCGCACGGCGTCGAACGCCTGCTCCAGGGCACGACCGCGGTCGGAGCGCAGGAACCACGTCGCCGCGAGGCACAGCCGCACGTGGCCCTCGAACCGCCGGTCCCCGGCCTGCTCCAGCGCCCGTTCCAGGTGAGCCAGCGACTCGTCCAGCTCGCCGACCAGCGAGCAGGCGTGCCCGAGGAGCTGGTGCGCCACCGCGAGCGCGTGCGGGTCGCCGAGCCTCCGCGCGGCGTCCAGCCCCCGCCGCCAGGCGTCGACCTGGTGCCCGTGGTGGGCGCGGCGGAGGTGGAACGGGTGCAGCGCCCACACCAGGTGCCACGCCGCGAGGTCGTCGTCGGTGGCGCGCAGCGCGGCGAGCAGGTTCTCGTGCTCGGCGTCGAACCAGCGCAGCGCGGCCGTGTCGTCGGCGAAGGAACCCACGGGGGCCAGCGGGATCGGCGCGGGTTCCGGGTCCAGCGGGAGCCGGGCCGCACCGGCGGTGCGGGTGTGGTGGTCGAGCAGCCGCGCCAGCGCCGCGGGCCGGTCCGGGTCGGGCAGGTCGGCCGCGTACCGCCGGACCAGGTCGTGCATCCGGTACCGGCCGGGGGAGCCTGCTGTGAGCAGCGACACCCGTTCCAGCGCCCGCAGGACGTGCTCCGGCCGCCCGGTCGCCGCCACCGCGGCGTCGACCCCGATGTCCGGTCCCGGCAGGCCGCCCAGCAGCCGGAACGCCGACGCCTCCTCCGGTGGCAGCGCCCGGTAGGACCAGGACAGCACGGTCGACAGGTCGCCGTGGTCGGCGCGCTCCAACGGGAAACCGGGGTGCGCCAGGGCCCGTCCGGCGACGAGCGCCAGCGCCAGGGGCAGGCCGCCGCACCACGCCAGCAGGTCGGCGTCCGGGACCCGCTGCGTGCCCAGCCGCCGGGCCACCAGCGCGCGGGAGTCCACGTCGGACAGCACGTCCAGGTGCACCGGCTTCGCCCCGTGCGCCGTGACGAGCCCGTCCAGCCGGTCGCGACTGGTGACCACGACGGTGCACGCCGACGTGCCGGGCAGCAGCGGCACGACCTGGGCGGCGTCCCGCGCGTTGTCCAGCACCACCAGCATCCGCCGGTCCGCCAGCAGGCTCCGGTACAGGCCCGCCCTCGACCCGGCGTCCGGCGGCACCGCGGAGGCGGGGACGCCGAGCGCGTCCAGGAAGCCGCGCAGCGCCGTGTCCGGGTCCAGCGGCTCGCCCGTCGGGTCGAACCCGCGCAGGTTCGCGAACAGCTGCCCGTCGGGGAAGCCCTGCCCGTGCGCCCAGCGCAGCGCCAGCCACGTCTTGCCCACCCCGCCGGTCCCGGTGATCAGCAGCAGCGGGGCGCCGGGGTCCAGCGCGGCCAGTTCGGCGGCCCGACCGGTGAACTCGGCGGGTGGCGCGGGCAGTTGGCGCGGCACGGGTTCGCTCAGCCGCGGATCCGCGGCGAGGACGCGCCGGTGCAGGTCGGTCAGGTGCGGGCCGGGGCTGACGCCCAGCTCGTCCGCCAGCCGTGCCCGCGTCCGGCGGAGCTGGTCGAGCGCGTCGGCCTGGCGGCCCGCGCGGTAGAGCGCCGTGGCCAGTTGCGCGACCAGCCGCTCGTCGAGCGGGTTGCGCTCCACGCGGCTCGTCAGCGGTGCGATCAGCGCGGCGTGGTCGCCGCGGCGCAGGCCGAGGTCGGCGCGGTCGAGGTCGACGGCGTGCCGCTCCCGCTCCAGCTCCGCCCGCACCCCGGTCAGCCAGGGCGTGTCCAGGCCCTCGAACGGCTCGCCGCGCCACAGGGCGTCGGCCCGCGCGTAGAGCACCTCCGCGTCCTGGTCCGGAGCCGTGCGGGCCAGGCGGACGAGCGAGCGGAACCGGTGCAGGTCAACGGTTTCCGGGTCGACGTCCACCACGTAGCCGCCCGACCGGTGGGTGATCGGGACGCCGGGGAGCGCGCGGCGCAGCCGGGTGAGGTAGGTGTGCAGGGTGCCGCGCACCCGCTGCGGGGGCCGGTCGCCCCAGACGCGGTCGACCACCAGGTCGACCGGCACGACCACGCCCGGCCGCACCAGCAGCGCGGCCAACACGCACCGCTGCCTCGCCGGACCGACGTCGAGCCGGGCACCCTCGCGCCACGCCTCCACCCCACCGAGCACCCGGAACTCCACAGATCCCCCTGAGCAGCGGGTTCAAGCGTTCGTCCAGAATTATCCCCGGTCCGCCGCGCACCGTGGCCCTCATGGGGAAACGCGTGGGGAAGTTTCGGGACCGGGCCGCCGAGGCGGCGTTCTTCGAGGCCTACCGGGAGGCGCTGACGCCGCCCGAGGAGGTCCACGACGTGCCGACGTCGTTCGGCACCACCAGGGTCTACCGGTACGGGCCGTCCGAGGGGGCGCCGATCGTGCTGCTGCACGGGCTCAACTCGACCTCGGCGCCGTGGAAGCCGTTCCTGGGGGCCTTCACCGGGGCGGGCCCGGTGTACGCCGTGGACTCGCTGGGCGAGGCGGGCGGCAGCGTGCAGACGGTGCCGTTCCGCTCCGCGGCCGACCGTGCCCGCGCGCTCGACGAGGTGCTCGCGGGGCTGGGGTTGAGCGGGGTGCACGTGGTCGGGGCGTCCGAGGGCGGCTGGCTGGGGACGAGGCTGGTCGTGCACGCGCCGGACCGCGTGGCGACGCTGAGCCTGCTGGAGCCGACGACCGTGACGTCGCGGTACTCACCGGGGGTGATGTGGCGGGGGCTGCTCGCCGGGGTGACGCGGTCGGAACGGCTCGTGCGGCGGATGCTGGTGTTCACGATGGGACGGGACCTGCTCGACCGGCCGGACGTGCGGGTGGTCCTGCTCGGCGTGAAGGCCTACCGGTCGAGGCTGCCGTTGCTCGTGCCGCTCCCGTCGGAGGAACTGCGGGCGGTGCGGGTGCCCGTGCTGGCGGTGTTCGGGGCGCGGAACGTCGTGCACGACGCCGTGTCGGCCGCCACCCGGTTGGGGGAACTGGTGCCGCACGCCGTGGTCGAGGTGTGGCCGGACGTGGGGCACGACCTGGGGCAGTTCGACGACACCCGGCCGATCACCGATCGGGTGCTGGGGTTCGTGCGGGAGCACGACTCCTGACTTTGTCGGTGCCCGTCGCTATGGTCCGGACGACCTGGTCAGGACTACCGGAGGACACCATGAGCTACGTGACCGGCGTGCAGCCCAACGGCACGCCCACCTGGATCGACCTGGGCATACCCGACCTGGAGCGGGCGAAGGAGTTCTACGGGTCCCTGTTCGGCTGGGAGTTCGCCTCGGCCGGGCCCGAGGCCGGGTACTACACGACGGCCCTGCTCGACGGGCGGCGCGTGGCCGCGCTCGCGCCGAACGAGGGGGAGACCGAGTTCTGGTGGAACGTGTACTTCGCGGCCGACGACTGCGACTCGGCGGCCAAGAGGGTCGTCGAGTCGGGTGGCCGGGTCACCGTCGAGCCGGTGGACGTGATGACGCAGGGGCGGATGGCGATCGCGATCGACCCGACGGGGGCGCGGTTCGGGCTGTGGCAGGGGCGCGACCACATCGGGTGCGAGGTGGTGAACGAGCCGAACTCGCTGGTGCGCAACGACCTCGCCACCCCGTCGCCCGAGCCCGCGCGGGAGTTCTACTCGTCGGTGTTCGGGTTCGCGCTGGACCGCAACGAGGACATGCCGGACTTCGACTTCACGTTCCTGCGCAGGCCGGACGGCCACGAGGTCGCCGGGATCTTCGGCAACCCCGAGGCCACGAGATCCCGGTGGGCCACGACGTTCGAGGTCGCGGACACCGACGAGGCCGTGGCGCGGGCCGTCGCCGGAGGCGGTGGGGCGGGGGAGGCGAGCGACATGCTCTACGGCCGCATCGCGACCCTCACCGACCCGTTCGGCACGGAGTTCTCGGTGATCACCAGGGCCTGACCGGTATTCTGCGGGCGGCTCCTCGACCAGTGCAGCCGACCCCGCGCGCGTGCCAGGCGGAACCACCGCCCCCCCGCGAGCGGGCCCTACCGCGGATTCGAGGAGTCGTTGTGGTGAAGCACGTGTCCAGTTCGCCCGTTCGAGACCTGCTGGCCCTGGTCGACCGGCCGGAGGTGATCTCGTTCGCGGGCGGGCTTCCCGCGCCGGAGCTGTTCGACCTCGACGGGGTGCGGGCGGCGTTCCACCAGGCGCTGTGCGAGCCGGTCGGTCGGCGCAACCTCCAGTACGCGCCGACCGAGGGCAACGCCGACCTGCGCGAGCTGGTGGCCGCCCGCATGACCGGCCGAGGCCTGCCCACCACCGCGGCCGACCTGCTGGTCACGACCGGGTCGCAGCAGGCGTTGACGCTGGTGGCGACCGCGCTGCTGGAGCCGGGCGCCGTCGTCGCCGTGGAGGAGCCCACGTACCTGGCCGCGCTCCAGTGCTTCCGGACGGCGGGGGCCAGGGTCGTGCTCGTCGCCGGCGACGAGCACGGCATGGTCCCCGAAGCGCTGGAGGAGGTCATCAGGGCGGAGTCGCCCTCACTGGTGTACCTGGTGCCCACGTTCGCCAACCCGACCGGCCGCACGCTGCCCGCCGAGCGCCGGACCGCCATCGCCGCGCTGGCGTCGGCCCACGGGCTGTGGGTCGTGGAGGACGACCCGTACGGCGAACTCCGGTACCGCGGGGAGCCCCTGCTCCCGCTGGCCGCGGGGGCGCCGGAACAGGTCGTCCACCTGGGCAGCTTCTCCAAGGTGGGCGCTCCGGGGCTCCGGCTGGGCTGGCTGCGCGCGCCCGCGACCCTGCTGCGCACGCTGGTGATCGTGAAGCAGGCCGCCGACCTGCACACGTCGACCGTCGACCAGGCCGCCGCCGCGATCTACCTGGCCGCCACCGACCTGGACGCCCACATCACCGGTCTCCGAACCGCCTACCGCGCCCGGCGCGACGCCATGGTCGCCGCCCTGCCCGCCGCCACCCCGCCCGGCACGACGTGGACCGACCCGGACGGCGGCATGTTCGTGTGGGTGACCCTGCCGGGTGAGGCCGACACCGCCGACCTGCTCAAGGCCGCCCTGGCCCACGACGTCGCCTACGTCCCCGGCGCGGCCTTCTACGCGACCACCCCGAACCACGCCACCCTGCGCCTGTCCTTCACCACCAACAGCCCGACCGTGATCACCACCGGCATCGCCCGCCTGGGGGAGGTGCTCCGCGGCTGACCGCGCCACCCGAGGGGCGCGGGTCGGGTGCCACGCGGCTCGGGCAGCGGTGCGGGCCGTCCAACCTCGCGCCGCCACCCACCGCGGCCACCCGACGGGCTCTGCTGGGGTGTCCCGTCGACGGACGGGAGCCCAGCGGGTCCAGCGGTGCGGCGTCCTACCCGCGTCGCTCACCGGGTGCCGTGTCCCGTCGACGGCGGGAGTCTCGCGGGCGGTCCCGTGGTGCGGGGCGTTCGACTTCGGGCCGCTCACCGGGTGCCGCGGGTGGTGTGTCGTGTCGCTGCGCGGGAGTTTCGCGGGCGGTGCTGGTGGTGCGGGGCGTTGGACTTCGTGCCGCTCACCGGGTGCTGCGGGTGGTGTGTCCTGTCGCTGGGCGGGAGTTTCGCGGGCGGGGCCGGTGCGGCGGGGCGTTGGACTTCGTGCAGCTCACCGGGTGCCGCGGGTGGTGTGTCCAGTCGCTGGGCGGGAGTTTCGCGGGCGGGGCCGGTG